>JBASLQ010000263.1:0-10953 GCA_049656425.1 Sedimentibacter sp. | reverse complement strand
CTCTTTCTCTTTCTTCTGGTGCTTTGTCGATGTTTTCAAATGCTATAGCTTCACCAGTACCAAATCTTTCATGTAATGTCTTTGTAATTGCTGCTGTTAAAGTTGTCTTACCATGATCAACGTGGCCAATTGTTCCTACGTTAACATGAGGTTTTGTTCTTTCATATTTTTGCTTTGCCATTTTATTTCCTCCCGGGATTATTATTTTTGGGTTGTAATTTTTTCAGCTACACTGTTAGGAACTTTTTCATAGTGATCGAATTCCATTGAATAGCTTGCTCTACCTTGAGTCATAGATCTTAGTATAGTTGAATAACCAAACATTTCTGATAATGGTACGAATGCATCTACTACCTTAATTCCGTTTCTGTCTGAGAAGCCTTCAATTCTACCTCTTCTTGAGCTAGTATCTCCCATAACATCTCCTAAATATTCTTCAGGCGTTGTTACTTCAACTTTCATGTAAGGTTCTAACAGAATTGGTGTAGCTTTTTGCATAGCTTGTTTAAATGCCATAGAACCTGCAATCTTAAATGCCATTTCGCTTGAATCTACATCATGATATGAACCATCATACAATGTAACTTTAAAATCTATTACCGGATAACCGGCTAAGATACCATTTTCAGCTGCGCCTCTAACTCCGGCTTCAACTGCTGGTATATATTCTTTGGGGATAACTCCGCCTGTGATTGCATTTACAAATGTAATGCCTGCGCCCATCTCTTGTGGCTCCAAGATAATTTTAACATGACCATATTGTCCTTTACCACCAGATTGTCTTGCATACTTGCAATCAACATCTGCTTTACCTGTAACTGTTTCTTTGTAAGAAACCTGAGGTTTACCTACATTTGCTTCAACCTTGAATTCTCTCATGAGTCTGTCAACGATGATTTCCAAATGCAGTTCGCCCATTCCTGCAATAATTGTCTGTCCTGTATCAGGGTTTGTATATGTTCTGAAAGTAGGATCCTCTTCAGCAAGCTTCTGAAGACCGACACCCATTTTTTCCTGTCCTGCTTTTGTTTTTGGCTCAATAGCAACTTCAATAACCGGCTCAGGAAATATCATTGATTCCAGTACTATTGGATGATCAGGATCACATAAAGTGTCTCCTGTTGTTGTAAACTTCATTCCAACAGCTGCATCTATGTCTCCTGTATAAGACTGCTTTATTTCTTCTCTCTTATTAGCATGCATCTGAAGTATTCTTCCGATTCTTTCTTTCTTGTTTTTTGTTGAGTTTAAAACATAGCTTCCTGATTCAAGAACGCCTGAATAAACTCTGAAGAAAGTCAGTTTACCTACAAATGGATCTGTCATTATTTTAAATGCCAATGCAGATAAAGGTGATTCATCTGATGCTTCTCTTGATATTTCTTCGTTTGTATCTGGATCAAAGCCCTTCATCTGAGGAACATCTAATGGATTTGGCAAGTAATCAATAACAGCATCCAACAAAAGTCTTACACCTTTGTGCTTATAAGCTGAACCGCAAAGAACAGGAATTATATCATTGTTAATAGTTTCTTTTCTTATTGCAGCTTTAATTTCTTCAACTGATATTTCTTCGCCGTTTAAATATTTCTCCATTATATTTTCATCAAAATCTGATAATGATTCTAACATTTTCATTCTGAATTCATTAGCTTTTTCCATTGAATCTTCTGGTATATCAATAATTTCTAATTCAGTTCCTTCTTCATTATTATATTTTGTAGCTTTCATTTCAACTAAATCTACTATAATATGAAATTGTTCCTCAGTTCCTATAGGAATTTGAATAGGAACTACATTAGCCTTTAATCTTTCTACCATTGTGTCTATTGAGTAGAAGAAATTTGCTCCCATTTTATCCATTTTATTTACAAAACAGATTCTTGGTACATTATATTTATCTGCCTGTCTCCAAACAGTTTCTGATTGGGGTTCAACACCCATCTTAGCGTCAAATATTGCTACAGCACCATCTAGTACTCTTAAAGACCTTTCAACTTCTACTGTGAAATCTACGTGTCCAGGTGTGTCGATAATGTTAATTCTTACATTTTTCCATTTACAAGTAGTCGCAGCTGAAGTTATTGTAATTCCTCTTTCCTGCTCTTGCTCCATCCAGTCCATCTGTGATGCACCTTCATGAGTTTCTCCTACCTTATGAATTTTTCCAGTATAGAACAGGATTCTTTCGGTGCATGTAGTTTTTCCTGCATCAATATGCGCCATTATTCCAATATTCCTAGTTTTATCTAAAGGATATTCTCTCATTTTTTTCCTCCTTCAAGCTGCTATAAACCTTTACTGCTTAGATATTACCATCTAAAGTGTGCAAATGCTTTATTAGCTTCTGCCATCTTATGTGTATCTTCTCTTTTCTTAACACTGGCTCCAACGTTATTAGCTGCATCCATTAATTCTTTTGCAAGCTTTTCACGCATAGTTTTTTCTCCTCTTTTACGAGCATAACCAACTAACCACCTTAACCCCAAAGTTTGTCTTCTCTCTGGTCTTACTTCTATCGGCACTTGATAAGTAGCACCGCCGACTCTTCTTGCTTTTACTTCCAAAACTGGCATGATGTTATTTATTGCTTTAGTGAACACCTCTAATGGTTCTTCACCTGTTTTCTCTTTTATAATGTCAAATGCATCATATACGATTGTTTGAGCAACACCTTTTTTTCCATCATACATTAGTTGATTAATCAACTTGGATACAACCTTATCTTTATAGATAGGATCTTCCATTACTTCTCTCTTAGGTATGTGACCTTTTCTTGGCACTTTACTTCCCTCCTTAATAATTAAATTTAATTCATAGGTACTCGACAATAACTAATGCCGTTGTGCACAAAATGCATAATATATATTATGGTACTAAGCAGCATCATAACCTGCATAGTGTGCCGGATTCATCTGATTATTTTTTCTTTTCCCTCTTAGCTCCATATTTGGATCTAGATTGTTTTCTTTTAGCTACACCAGCTGTATCAAGGGTACCTCTTATTATATGGTATCTAACCCCTGGTAAGTCTTTAACTCTTCCACCTCTTATAAGAACAACGCTGTGTTCCTGTAAGTTGTGGCCAACTCCTGGAATGTACGCAGTAACTTCAACACCTGTTGTTAATTTAACTCTGGCTATTTTTCTTAAGGCTGAGTTAGGCTTTTTAGGTGTTACAGTTTTAACTGATGTACATACTCCTCTTTTTTGAGGTGAATTACTTTCATTCATCTTCTTTTGAAGAGTGTTATAGCTTACATTCAATGCTGGAGAATTGGATTTATATGTTACTTCTTGTCTTCCTTTTCTCACTAACTGGTTTATTGATGGCATTCGTGCACCTCCTTACAAAATATAATTTATTTTAAAACGGCAGCCGCCGCTGCGTTTACGCTGATACCGCAAGATTCTCCAAGATCTTTCATGTTTTCAAAATATATAATTTCTATATTTTGCTCTTTACAAGCATCTGCGATTGGTTTAGTAACATGCAAATCAGCATCCTTTGAAATATAAATCTTCTCAGCTTCATTTCTAGCTAATGCCCTCAAAGTCTGCTTCTTGCCAATCACTATTTTTCTATTTTCATTCATTCATAATCACCTATCTTATTAACAAATACTTAGTTCATGGGGATGACCCCATGAACTTTGTTTATTAATTTATTTAATGATTAAAACACTAAAGTATTCTATCATCTTATTTTTTAGATGTCAAATATTTTTTTGATATTAATGTATCTAGTTTTATTCTTCTAAAACTTCTTGTTCTTCTAGTTCCACATCATCAGTTGTAATGCCTATATTCCTGTACCTTCTCATCCCTGTACCGGCTGGTATAAGCTTACCGATAATTACATTTTCTTTAAGTCCAAGAAGATTATCAACTTTTCCTTTTGTTGCAGCATCTGTTAAAACTCTTGTAGTTTCCTGGAATGATGCAGATGCCAGGAAAGAATCTGTTGCAAGTGATGATTTAGTGATACCCAAAAGTGCAATCTCACCTGATGCAGGTTCCTTACCTTCATCAGTTGCAATTTTATTTTGCTCATTGTATTCAAATATTGAAACAAGGCTTCCGGGAAGCAATGTAGTGTCTCCTGCTTCTTCAATTCTAACTTTGTTTACCATTTGTCTTATAATGACTTCAACGTGCTTATCGCTGATATCAACACCCTGCATTCTATAAACCCTTTGAACTTCCATGAGTATATAAGACTCTAAAGCTTTCATTCCTAAAATATTCAAAATATCATGAGGATTAATAGAGCCATCAGTAATTTTATCTCCAAGTTCCAAATAGTCACCCTCAGTAACTAAAATCTTAGAACCGTAAGGAATTAAATATGTTTTGCTTTCAGCCATTTCACTGTTTGTAACTGTAACTTCTCTTTTATGAATTTTTTCAGTTACAGTCACTATTCCAGGTATTTCTGAAATGATAGACTGTCCTTTTGGCTTTCTTGCTTCGAAAAGTTCTTCGATACGAGGCAAACCTTGTGTAATATCCGCTGCAGCCGCAATACCGCCAGTATGGAATGTACGCATTGTAAGCTGTGTACCAGGTTCACCTATTGATTGTGCAGCAATTATACCAACTGCTGATCCAACATTAACAAGTTTGCCTGATGCCAGGTTTGTTCCATAGCATTTTGCACAAACGCCGTGAGGAGTTTTGCATGTTAAAACTGATCTTACTTTTACTTTTTTAATGCCTGAATTTTGAATTTTCTTAGCTGTAGCTTCAGATATAAATTCTCCGGCTTTAACCATAACTTCTCCTGTTTCAGGATTGATTATATCACCAGATGCATATCTGTCAGCACATCTTTCACTCATTTCCTCAATAACTTCTTTTCCATCAATAAAAGATTCAACTTCAATGCCGTCAGTAGTTCCACAGTCAACTTCTCTTATTATAACATCCTGGCTTACGTCAACAAGTCTTCTTGTCAAATAACCAGAGTCAGCTGTTCTAAGAGCAGTATCTGTAAGTCCTTTACGTGCACCGGTAGCTGATAAGAAGAACTCAAGAACTGTAAGGCCTTCACGGAAGTTTGATTTTACCGGAACTTCCACTGTCTTACCTGTTGCACTGGCCATAAGACCACGCATACCGGCAAGCTGTTTAATCTGGTTACGACCACCACGGGCTCCTGATACAGACATGATATAAATGCTGTTTAATGGATCCAGGCTGTTCATAAGTGCTTCTGTAACATCTTCTGTTGTCTGATTCCAAATTTTTATAACATTTTCGTATCTTTCTTCATCTGTCATCAAGCCTCTGCGGTACTTTTTCTCGTACTCAATAACTTGTTTTTCAGCTTTTTCAATAAGAATTTTCTTTTCTTCCGGAACAGTTATATCACTTACACTTACGGTAATAGCTCCAACAGTTGAATATCTGTATCCCTTGGACTTAATTCCATCCAGAACATCTGCCGTATACGAGTTTCCATATCTTCTAAAGCATCTGTAAATTATTTCTTCCAGTGATTTTTTTGTTACGGTTGTGTCTATTTCCAAAGAGAATTTATCTTTTTCTCTGTCTACAAATCCAAGATTCTGAGGAATATTTTCATTAAATATAAATCTTCCAACTGTACTTTCTACCAGTTTAAATTCTCCATCAACAGTTACTTTTACTTTAACTCTGGTATGTAAAGCAACTTCATTATTGAAATATGCTATCATCATTTCATCGTAATCTTTAAATATCATTCCATAACCTTTAGAATTTTCAATTTCAAGAGTCATGTAATAACTTCCAAGTACCATATCCTGTGTAGGAGTAGTTATTGGTCTTCCATCCTTTGGTGCTAAAATGTTGTTTGTAGACATCATCAAGAATCTTGATTCTGCCTGTGCTTCTACAGATAAAGGAACGTGAACAGCCATCTGATCGCCGTCAAAGTCCGCATTGTATGCTGTACATACAAGAGGATGAAGCTTTATAGCCTTTCCATCAACAAGCACTGGTTCAAAAGATTGAATACCAAGTCTGTGAAGAGTAGGTGCACGGTTTAACATTACAGTGTGGTCTTTAATTATTTCATCTAATACATCCCATACTGCATTGTCAACTTTCTCAACTTTTTTCTTTGCGCTTTTTATGTTGTGAGCTGTTCCATTTTCAACAAGCTTTTTCATAACAAACGGCTTAAACAATTCCAATGCCATTTTCTTTGGAAGACCGCATTGGTTAAATTTAAGTTCAGGACCAACAACTATAACAGAACGTCCTGAATAGTCAACTCTTTTTCCAAGAAGGTTTTGTCTGAAACGTCCTTGTTTACCTTTAAGCATATCAGATAATGATTTTAAAGGTCTGTTTCCGGGACCTGTAACAGGTCTACCTCTTCTGCCGTTGTCAATTAAAGCATCAACAGCTTCCTGAAGCATTCTTTTTTCATTTCTTACAATTATATCAGGTGCTCCTAAGTCAAGAAGCCTTTTTAACCGATTGTTTCTGTTAATAACTCTTCTGTATAAATCATTTAAATCTGATGTTGCAAAACGTCCACCATCCAACTGAACCATAGGTCTCAGTTCTGGAGGAATTACCGGTATAACATCAAGAATCATCCATTCAGGTCTGTTTCCAGAAACTCTGAAAGCTTCTATTACTTCAAGTCTTCTGGTGATTCTGATTTTTTTCTGGCCTTTGCTGTCTTTAAGCTGGCTTTTTAATTCTACCGATTCTTTTTCAAGATCTATTTTTTCCAGCAATTTTTTTACAGCTTCTGCACCCATTTCAGCCTTGAACGCATTTTTGTAATGATCTTTGTACTCTCTGTATTCCATTTCAGATAAAAGCTGTTTTTCTGACAAAGATGTGTCGCCAGCTTCTGTAACTACATATTGTGCAAAGTATAAAACTTTTTCCAAGGCTCTTGGTGACATATCTAGTATAAGGCCAAGTCTACTAGGTATACCTTTAAAATACCAGATATGGGATACCGGAGCTGCAAGCTCGATATGCCCCATTCTTTCTCTTCTTACTTTTGCTTTAGTGACCTCAACTCCACAACGGTCACAAACAACTCCCTTATATCTAACTCTTTTATATTTTCCGCAATGACATTCCCAGTCTTTTGTTGGTCCAAATATTTTTTCGCAAAAAAGTCCGTCCTTTTCAGGTTTTAATGTACGATAATTAATTGTTTCGGGTTTTTTAACTTCCCCTCTCGACCATTGTCTGATTTTATCAGGAGAAGCCAATGCTATTCTTATTGATTCGAAATTATTGTAATCTACCAAGGAGTTCGCTCCCTTCATTATAATTTATTTTTATAATTTTTCAATTGGTCCTTGTATTTAAAAATCATCATCGTTGCTATAATCGTCATCTTTATCTAAATCTATCTCAGCATCGTCAAATATGTCAATTTCATCAATTTCATCTATTTCATCTATTTCATCTATTTCATCTATTTCATCTATTTCATCTATTTCATCTATTTCAGCATGAACATCAACTTCGCTCATTCCAGCTTCTTCAACATACTTAATATCACCAAGATTTTCAACTTCAACTTGCACGTCATCATCACTATCCATAGTGTCGACTATTTCAACTTCATCTTTTTCACTGGTAATTATTTTAATATCCAGAGCCAAACTCTGCAATTCTTTTACAAGTACCTTGAATGATTCAGGGATTCCTGGTTCAGGAATATTTTCACCTTTGACAATGGCTTCATATGTTTTAACTCTGCCGTTAACATCATCTGATTTAACAGTTAATATTTCCTGCAATGTATGAGCTGCTCCATATGCTTCCAAAGCCCAAACTTCCATTTCTCCGAATCTTTGCCCTCCAAACTGGGCTTTTCCTCCTAATGGCTGTTGTGTAACCAAGGAATAAGGTCCTGTTGAACGAGCATGTATTTTATCATCAACAAGGTGATGAAGTTTAAGCATATACATGTAACCAACAGTTACAGGTCCGTCAAAAAATTCACCGTTTCGTCCATCTCTAAGCTCAATTTTACCGCTTCTTGGATAACCTGCCATTTCAAGCGCATCCCAAATATCATCTTCAGTAGCCCCATCAAATACTGGTGTTGCAACTTTCCAGCCTAATTTCTTAGCTGCCACTCCACGATGAACTTCCAACACCTGACCAATGTTCATACGTGAAGGAACGCCCAAAGGATTTAATACTACCTGCAATGGTGTGCCATCCGGCAAGTAAGGCATATCTTCCTCCGGCATAATACGTGAAATAACACCCTTGTTACCGTGGCGTCCGCACATTTTATCCCCAACATTTATTTTACGCTTTGTAGCAATATAAACTCTGACAAGTTTACTTACTCCTGGGCTTAAGTCATCACCATTTTCTCTGGTAAATACTTTTACATCAACTATAATACCAGTTTCTCCATGTGGAACTTTCAATGAAGTATCTCGGACTTCTCTTGCTTTTTCACCAAAGATTGCTCTTAAAAGTCTTTCTTCAGCAGTAAGTTCTGTTTCTCCTTTTGGAGTAACTTTACCAACAAGAATATCACCAGCTGTAACTTCAGCACCAATTCTTATTATTCCTCTTTCGTCCAAGTCCTTTAAGGAATCATCTCCAACATTTGGAATGTCCCTTGTAATTTCTTCAGGACCAAGCTTTGTATCTCTTGCTTCAGATTCATATTCTTCAATATGAAGCGATGTTAAAACATCTTCCATTACAAGTTTTTCATTTAACAACATAGCATCTTCGTAATTGTATCCTTCCCATGTCATAAAACCAATAAGAAGATTCTTTCCGATTGCCATATCTCCATTTTCTGTAGAAGGACCGTCAGCAATAATCTGTCCTCTTTTTACTTCATCGCCCTTATATATAATAGGTCTCTGATTTACACAGGTACCGCTGTTTGATCTTTTAAACTTCAATATCGGATACTTGTCTATCATATTATTATCATTTCTTTTTACTAAAATTTCACATGCTGTTACTGAAAGAGCTACTCCATCATGTTCAGCAACGACAACCGCTCCTGAATCTTTAGCTGCTTTATATTCTAATCCTGTTCCTATAATTGGAGCTTCAGTAATTAAGAGAGGCACTGCCTGTCTTTGCATGTTTGCACCCATGAGGGCACGGTTAGCATCGTCATTTTCAAGGAAAGGTATCATTCCTGTACCAATTGATATTACTTGTTTAGGAGAAACCTCCATGTAATCAACCATATCTCTTGATACAATTTCATTTATACCGTCAATTCCTCGAACAACAACACGTGTGTTTGCAAATGTTCCATCTTCACTTAAAGGTTCATTTGACTGTGCTATTATTTTAGTATCTTCTACATCAGCAGTAATATAATCAATAGTACTTGTTACCTGTCCTGTTTCCTTATTAATTCTTCTATATGGTGCTTCTAGGAATCCATAATCATTAATTCTGGCAAATGTTGCCAAAGAAGTGATCAAACCGATGTTAGGACCCTCAGGAGTCTCAATAGGACACATCCTGCTGTAATGAGAATGGTGAACGTCTCTTACTTCAAAGCTTGCTCTGTCTCTGCTTAAACCGCCAGGTCCAAGTGCAGACATTCTTCTCTTGTGAGTAAGTTCAGCCAATGGATTTGTTTGGTCCATGAACTGAGACAACTGGCTTGATCCAAAGAATTCTTTTATTGCAGCAGAAACAGGTCTTATATTAATTAATACCTGAGGTGTTACAACATCAACGTCTTGAATAGTCATTCTTTCTCTTACTACTCTTTCCATTCTTGACAAGCCGACTCTTACTTGATTTTGAAGAAGTTCACCGACAGATCTTAATCTCCTGTTTCCAAGATGATCTATGTCATCAGTACTTCCTATTCCTTTAAATAATCCAAATTGATAATTTGCGGAAGCAATCATATCTTCAACAATAATATGTCTTGGAGTAAGTTCCTTCATATTATCAACTAAAGCTCTTTCAATATCTTCCAAAGAACTGTTTTCTTCTAATATTCTCTTCATTGTTGGATAAAAGACACGTTCTTTTAATCCAAATTTTTCAAAATCTATATCTAACCCAAATACTTTTGGGTCAACAAACTTATTACATAAAACTTTAGTTACTTTATCTTCAGAGTTGTAAATTTCAAGAGCAAATACTCCAGCAGCTTCCATTTTAAATATTGCTTCAGCACTGATAGTATCATCATTATGTACTAATATTTCACCAGTTTCCTTATCAATAATGTTTTCAGCGGCTCTTTTACCTATAACTCTGTTTTCCAGGCTGAGCTTTTTATTAAATTTATATCTTCCAACTTTTGCTAAGTCGTATCTTTTTGGGTCAAAAAACAATGAATTAATTAATGATGAAGCACTGTCTAAAGTTGGCGGTTCTCCTGGTCTCAATCTCTTGTAAATTTCAATTAAAGCTTCTTCAGTATTAGTAGTGTTGTCCTTTTCAAGCGTTTTTAAAAGCTGCTCAGTTTCTCCTAATGTTTCAATAATCTGAGAATTAGAAGAAAGCCCCATAGCTCTTACAAGCACAGTGGCAGGAAGTTTTCTGGTACGGTCAACTCTTACATAAATAATATCATTAGAGTCGGTTTCATATTCAAGCCATGCACCTCTGTTTGGAATCAGAGTAGCTTCATATAATTCCTTACCAACTTTATCCCTGTTCATGTTGTAATACACTCCAGGTGATCTGACTAACTGACTAACTATTACACGCTCTGCTCCATTGATGATAAATGTACCTTTTTCAGTCATCAAAGGAAATTCACCCATAAACGCTTCTTGTTCCTTAATTTCTCCCGTTTCCTTATTAATCAGCCTTACTTTAAGTTTTAACGGTACTGAATATGTTGAATCTCTTTCTTTACATTCAACCTGGCTGAACTTTGGTTCACCATATAAAGAATGATCAACAAATTCCAGAATCAAATTGCCGGTGTAATCCTCAATTGGAGAAATATCATCAAATACTTCTTTC
>JBASLQ010000262.1:0-1991 GCA_049656425.1 Sedimentibacter sp. | reverse complement strand
GTTTTTATCTGTCAATGATATGATAAAGTTTTTATGACAAGACAGATGGCACAATTCCTTTATAAAAGGCCCAGTAAGTTTAACAAGCTGTACATTATTTTCAGTAGATAATTGTTTTTGTTCCATTACACATGATTTGTCACATTTCACTAGTACTCATCCTCCCACTGTTTAACCCCTTTATGTGTTATAACATAAATAAACATTTATAAATACAACAATATATATGCAATTTTTATGCCAATAAAAATATTTAAATTAAGCATTATTTAATTAATATAACTTATATATTAATGGATCTAAAATAAAGGTCTGCTAATTTTTTGCACAGAAAAATGCTCAAATATTATACATTGCGCAATTATTTAACGCTGTGCAAAATTTTGAGCTTACATTTAATTTATTCGATTTTATTATTATGAATATAAATTTAATTAAACAAGCATTTCAAAAACTCTTCTGTATTGATTCTTCCTAAATACTCTTCTATAACAACATCTGTCAAAGCCTTTTTCACTTCATCCGAATCGTACCTTACGCCTTTTAGCTTATCTTCCAATACTGAAATGTCGCTTTTCCCAAAAAAATCTCCATATATTTTACAATTTTCTATCAAGCCATTTTCAACCTGCATCCTTGCTTACACACAACCACCGGCAAATCTATTATATCCTTTGGAGTTAAACTTTGGAGACCTGCCGAAGTTGCATTCCCATGTGCTATATCTTTCATCCACCATCTTTTGAATATTGTTTTTATCTTCATCTGTTAATTCATATATTTCAACCGGCTGATTGAAATATTCAAATATATTATTAAGAAGCAGATTTTTAAATTCCAACACATCAACATCTTCTTTTACATAAGCTTTTATGTTAGTAACTCTGCTGGACACAGATTTTATTCCTTTAGACTCTATTTTGTCTCTTTTTATATTTGATGCTTTTGAAAGAACATCCAAACAAAAATCAAACAGCAGTGTTCCATGATTTAACACTCTGCCTTTAGTAATACTTTGAGCAATTCCTGAAAATTTCTTTCCGTCAATAACAAGGTCATTTCTGCCTGACAAATCACATTTTACTCCAAGTTTTTCCAAGGCTTTTATTATTGGAACATTATATGTTTTAAAGTCTATTTTTTCATTGTTTTCTGCTTTTGATATGAAAGAAAAGTTTAAATTTCCAAGATCGTGATATACTGCTCCCCCGCCTGTTACTCTTCGAATGACATTAATATTATTTTCTTTTACAAAATCCATATTAATTTCTTCAACAGTATTTTGATTTTTCCCAACTATTATGGATGGACCATTTCTCCACAGCAATACATAATCTTCGTCAGAATTTAAGTTTTTAAAAACATACTCCTCAAAAGCCAAATTATAATGAGGGTCAATCAAGTTATTTTCTATAAATTTCATTACTTTCCCCTTTATTGCATAGCTTTTATGTAATGCTATACTAAAAAATTCTGCTTGATTATGTATTGATTATTATTTTCTGTCAAAAAATACATTTTTAGAACCAATATACAAGGGGATTCCGTATACAATTTTAGTTTCTTCACCTAGCAATTTCAAATCCGCTGCTGCAATTCCCACAGAATGCATTATTCTGTTATCAACTCTCTCATCCATTGCTATACTTGCTGCCGAACCTATTGCAATTCCCAAGTCTCCTGTATTTAAAGCGCATGGACATTCCGGGTGCTTGCTTTTTTCTTCACAGTCTTTAAAACCGCAGTATTCGCAGTATTTAATCCCAAAAGGCTTAATTTTAGTGCTATTAATATAATGATGTTTGAGCTTAAAATATTTTCTGCATCTCTTACAAAATAATCAGTGCCCTTTCCCTCATTGAACAATTCTTTCAATTTCTCAGACAATAAAGTTATTGTCTCTCCTTCAGCTATAGATATAACCAAATTGTCAATTCCTTTAGCTTTAGGTGCAGTCCATGCTGCAGTCATCATTTTTTCAGCAGTACATC
>JBASLQ010000261.1:0-1954 GCA_049656425.1 Sedimentibacter sp. | reverse complement strand
GCCAGCTATTAAATTTCAAAAGTCTGCTAAAATCAACATTGATTGTTTCATCATCAATTGCATCACCAACAGCAAATGTTGTTACCTTAATTGTACTAATACTTGCGCTGTCCTTAAATATTGTTTTATGAAGATCATATTCTGCAACTATTTTCGAAACAACATCCTTATTATGTTTGAAAGTTTTCTCACCTGTATTTGATAAATTTACATTTCCACCAACTATAAGCGCCCCTTCAAAATCAAAATCACCTGATACAGTCATATTACCATTAGTTATTATCAATCCCTTAAAAATTACATTGTCCGAAATAACCAAATTTTTATTTGTAATTATAACACCGCTGTAATTTCCGCTTGGCAGTGTGAAAGTACCGGTTCCATCGTCTATATAAACATATTTGCTTGCTGTTAGTGAGTTTTCTATATCTGCCGGAATATTGCCTAATTTTACCTGTTCTGAGAAATTAACATCTCCTAAATTATTGCCCTCATGGTCTTTTTCATATCCTAACTTTGTTGTTTGAATGTCATAAACATCTTCTGCTTTTGTAAATGCTTCATAATCCTCAAACGCTATGGTAGCCTCCTCAAGGTTTCCTTCATTGATGGTGCTGCCTATGGAATGTATTTTATTTACATTTAAATCTATTCCCAAAGGTATTGTTAAATCTCCATATTCTTCATTGTAATAATTTATGTAAGCAGCTTTGTGCATTGCAGTAAAATTGCTTCCATCAGAGAAATGATCTGCAAGTCTCATAAAGTCGTAATCTGCAAATTCGACATTTCGCAAATCTTTACCGTCTGAAGAAACAGCTGATGCAAATGTCAATGGCTGCATATAAGCTCTGTAATTTCCTTTAACAGATACAGATTCTCCTGTTTGATATTTAAGAGTATCATTTATTTTTACATATGAAGTTCCGTATAAATATAAATCTTCTGTTACCACAATGTCTAAACCTGATGATTCATTGATGTTAATACCGCTGGAATTATCAGGAGCAGGGTTATCAGTTCCATCTGAGAATCCATAATACGAACCATCAATTAATACCTTTTGATTTGGATTATTTATTTCCAAATCATCTTTAACATATATTTTATTCCCAGAATCAATTGTTTCAAATGTAGTGCTGTTGCCGTTTAGATAAATATTATTTGTATACACGTTGTTAACTTTAGTTGTTGAGTAGTTCCCATCAAGGTTCATATCTCCATTTACTGTTAAATCTCCTTTAAAAGAAGTATTTAAATTATCGTCCTCAACAGTCATGTCCCCGGAAATATGCACATTTCCTTCAAATTCACTATTGCCGCTGATATTTAAGTCATCAGCAGTCAACGCCATTGTCCAAAATGGATTAACAGGGATTATTTTTGTCACTACAGTATATGGCTCATTGTATTCAGGAACATCGATTGTTAAATTTACTGATGTTTTTTTCTGAATATTATCATCATTGACATATTCAGAATCAACAGCCAAGCTAAGTTTTGTATACAGGTCATCTGCAGAATTGTAATTCCACCCATTGTCAGCAACTGTTATCTTAGGATTGTCAAGAATATCAAGGCTGTTAAGACTTGCAATTTTGCCGTCAAGATATAGTTTGTAATTATGATTAAATATTATCTCAGCTTGCTTTTGAATTTCATCTTCATCAAAGGTATATGTTACACTAATTGGTGTTCCTTCATCATCATATTCAGTGTTTGGAATTATACATAGACTATATGGACTGTTGTTTTTTAAATATTCCATATTATCAAGCCTAAAAGCTCCAATAAAAGCGTTAGCATAGCCATTGGAGTCTTTTACAGCATCCTGTACAAATGCATAAGTATTTGAATATGTTTCATCCAAGCCTGCTTCAGATCTGTAAAACGCATCTTTAATTTCTGTATTTGTTTTTTTTATTTTATAATTCATCATTGTAACACCTAAAAC
>JBASLQ010000260.1:0-1667 GCA_049656425.1 Sedimentibacter sp. | reverse complement strand
GTATAATTGCAGAAGCATACATTTTCTGTATTGATGTACTTGCAATGACACTGTATATAACCAATGCTGATGATGGAGGTAAAATATCCAATACACCTGCTGCAGCTATTAAAGATCCTGTAAAGTCTTCACTGTAACCATCTTTTTTCATATCAGGTATCATTGTTTTACAGAGAATAGATGACACGGCATTTGGAGAACCTAGAACCGCAGAAAGAATACCTGCAATTAATAATGTAGCATATCCTAACCCACCTTTAACCCATCCAATCAAATCTCTAATAAATCTTAACAATCTTTGTGAAACACCTGATTCTCCCATTAATTCTCCTGCCATTATGAAAAATGGAATAGCAGACAATGCTGAACTGTTAATACCTGCAAAAATTCTCTGCGGAATGACAGATAATAAATTAGGATTCATAGTGAGTAGATGTGCAATACCAGTTGAGCCTAAAACGAAAGGAATAGGCATACCTAATATTAAAAATAATACGAATGCAACTAAAGCTAAACCCATCATTTCACCTCCTTGAAACTTTTGATTATGTCATTAAAATGTTCTACTGCAAATATGAGCATACATCCAAAGCCAATTGGCATTGAAGCAAATGGTATTGCCATAGATATTGGCAGACCAATACTTATTTGTCTATATACAACTGGTGACATAACCTCTTTCATTGACAGGTAAAATAACAGAGCTAATATAATAACACTTATTATTTCTAATACAAATCCTAAATATAACTGTATTTTTTTCGACAACATATTAGTTATTAAATCTAAGGGTATTAAATTTTTGTTTCTGTAAGCCACAGCACCCCCAAGGAATGCTAGGCTTACCATTAAATATCTCGATAACTCTTCTGCCCATTGGAAAGATGCAGAGAAAATATATCTGCGAACAACTTCTACTGTCGTAATTATAATCATTACAGATGCAAATATCGCAACTACAAATATAAGCAATTTTTGCAATCCATCACAAAGTTTCTTATACTGAGACATCGAACAACCCCATTTCCAATTTTTTATTATTTGTTAAATTTATCTACAAATGCAGCTATTTTAGCATCTTTATCACTGTATTTCTTATATAAGCTTTGAACAGCATCTTTAAATGGCTGAATGTTTTCTACTTTGTTGAATACAACACCGTTGTCTTCGCATTCTTTTCTAAAAGTTGCTTCTGATTCTTGTATTAACTCTGTCATGTTCTTTTCCATAGCTTCAGTAAATGTATCTTGTAATAGTTTTTGTTGATCTTCAGTTAACCCATTCCAGAAGTCACCATTTACCACACAAGCAGTAGGATATGGATAGAAACCTACTTCAGAAATATATTTTATAACTTCATAATGTTTTTGTGAGCCAACTGAAGTAATATTAATTTCTTCACCATCTATAGTTTTGTTTTGAAGAGCTGTAGAAACTTCACTATAAGTTATAGACATAGGGTTAGCTCCAATTAAGCCCATTGCTTCTTGAATTATTACAGAAGGAGCAACTCTTAATTTTACACCCTTAATATCATCAATTGTATTAACTGGTTTATCAATTGTAGCAAAGTGTCTCATACCATTTTCAAGGAAACCAAGTATTTTGATATTAAACTGTGATTCTACTTCCGCGACTAATGCTTTCATTTCATCACTATTCAATGC
>JBASLQ010000259.1:0-3967 GCA_049656425.1 Sedimentibacter sp. | reverse complement strand
GATTTACACATTATTGGCAATCCCTTTTCAAAACCACATATTTTTTGAACAAATAGCATTATACATCAATTTTAAATTATTTACAAGCTTTTTTTAAATGAATCGATATTTCAGCTGTGGTTTTGCCATTGTGACATGATAAACTAAATCTAAAAAAGTAAAATTTTATGTAAATTATCTATATTATTTACATATATTATAAAAATATACCAAAAATTTAAAAATAAAGCAGATCGCTATGACCTGCTTTATTTTATATCATTACTTATATTTTTGTATATTTATAATATTTTATTTCGTTATAAAGTTCTCTCATTATTTTTTCAAATATAACGCCTTCAGAACTTGGTGTATTAGCTTCATAAGTGGTGGAAACTGCCAGTGAAACAAATCTTGAAGCTTCTTCTATGGCCTCAGGCAATATCTTTCCATTGAGTAAATGGCTTACTAATATTGATGTAAATAAATCGCCTGTGCCGGGATATCTTTTGTCAACATAATCAAAAGGTATTTTCCAATATTCATTACTTTTCTTGTTAAAGCACGCATTAATATGCTCACCGTCTTCTGTAGTAACGCCTGTAATAACAGCTATGCTGGGTCCCATACTGCAAAGGCCGTCTAAATAAGTTTTCAGCATTTTGATGCTTATTTTTTCCATGGAATACTTTTTTCCAAGCAATATACTTGCTTCCGTCATGTTTGGAGTTATTATATCTGCTTTTTGTACAAGGCAACTCATTTTTTCAATCATGTTTTTTGTATAAGTCTTATAAGTAATACCGTAATCTCCCATAACAGGATCCACTACTATTAATGCTTTATTTTTATTATTTATTTTATTTATTATGTCAAGCATAATATTTATTTGTTTTTCAGAACCAATAAAACCGCTGTATACACAATCAAACTCTGTATTGTTTTTTTCCCAGAAACTATAATATTCTTCCATATATTCAGTAAAATCAAAAAAATAAAAATTTTTATATTCTGAATGGTTGCTTAGAAGTGCGGTAGGCAAAGGGCAAACCTGGCAGCCCAGTGCTGACATAATTGGTATTATAACTGTCATTGAACATCTTCCAACACCTGACATATCATGAATTGCTGCAACTTTAGGAACGTTTTTCATATTACTAATCCTTTCATTACTTTGGCATAATATTGCCAATATATTTATGTTAATTAAATATATCCTTATTCTATAGCTTTCAAAAGGTACAGATTTATATAATTTCAAGGTAACAGAATATTTGCGGCATAAAAAAAGATGATTTGCATGTTCAAATATTGAGTTGACAATGATTGTATGTTATGATAATCTATCAAGAATAATTATCATAAAATTTAACAAATTAATATTAATACAAATGAAAAGGAGATATAAAAATGGCAAGAATTATCAACGAGCCGTCCAGAACGTTTGGAGAATATTTACTTTTACCAAGCCTGACTACAAAAGAATGTATTGTGGATAATGTAGATTTAAGCACACCGATTTGTAGATTTAAAAAGGGAGAAGCACCCGATTTAAAACTTAACATTCCTTTTTCATCAGCTATCATGCAGTCTGTTTCAGATAACAATATGGCTATTGCCTTAGCAAAAAATGGCGGAATATCATTTATATATGGATCGCAATCAATTGAAAGCGAAGCAGAAATGGTTCGTAAAGTAAAAAATTATAAAGCAGGATTTGTTATAAGTGATTCAAACCTTACACCTGAACACACATTGCAGGATGTTTTAAATCTTAAGGAAATAAAAGGACATTCAACAATGGCAATAACTGATGACGGAACATCTTCCGGTAAGTTATTAGGAATAGTAACAAGCAGAGATTACAGAACAACAAGAGATCCACTTGATAAAAAAGTCAAAGAATTTATGACTCCGGCTAAGTCTCTTATTGTTGAATATGAAGGAGTTTCTCTTACAGAAGCAAACAATGTTATTTGGGAACACAAATTAAACTCTTTACCAATAGTTGATGAAGATTTTAATTTAGTATATATGGTTTTTAGAAAAGACTATTCTGACGACAAAGAAAATCCACGTTCACTTTTAGACAGCCAAAAAAGATATATAGTAGGTGCTGGTATTAATTCTAGAGACTATAAAGAAAGAGTCCCTGCATTAGTAGAAGCAGGAGTAGATATAGTATGCATCGACTCATCTGAAGGATTTAGTGAATGGCAGTCAGATACAATAAAATGGATTAAAGAAACTTACGGAAGTAACGTAAAAGTCGGAGCAGGAAATGTTGTTGAAGAAGAAGGATTCAAGTACCTGGCAGATGCAGGTGCTGATTTCATAAAAATAGGCATTGGCGGTGGGTCTATCTGCATTACCAGAGAGCAAAAGGGTATAGGCAGAGGCCAAGCATCAGCAGTTTTAGATGTTGCTGCAGCAAGAGATGAATATTTTGAAAAAACAGGAATATATGTTCCAATATGTTCAGATGGCGGCATTGTTCTTGATTACCATGTTACACTGGCATTAGCACTGGGAGCCGATTTCGTAATGCTTGGAAGATACTTTGCAGGGTTTGATGAAAGCCCTACTTCAAAAATAAAGTACGGCAATGGGTATGTTAAAGAATATTGGGGCGAAGGTTCTAACAGAGCAAGAAACTGGGCTAGATACGACTTAGGTGGCAAAACCGGTCTTCAATTTGAAGAAGGCGTTGATTCATACGTACCATATGCAGGAAAACTTGACGATGGTCTTGGTGCAACACTTCACAAAGTAAAAAGTACAATGTGCAACTGCGGTGCAAAATCCATAAAAGAGCTTCAACAGAACGTGAGACTTTGTTTAGTTTCAGCAACAAGTATAAATGAAGGTTCAGCACACGATGTAATCTTGAAAAATCAATAACAATAAAAACAAAACCCACCTTTTTGAATGTGGGTTTTGTAATTTACCATGAAATTTATAGTTTGAGACAGTCAGCTGCCTTATTTGTCTTCTTCTTCTTCTTCTTCTTCGTCTTCTTCTTCGTCTTCTTCTTCGTCTTCTTCTTCGTCGTCTTCTTCTTCAAATAATTCATCAAGTTCTGCTTCATCAAGAATTTCATCAAAAGCTTTTGTTACTTCTTCATATTCTGTATCTGATTCAATACTTAAAAGTTCAAAGCTGCCATCTTCATGTTCATCAAAGCCATATAGGAACACTTCTCCATCATCCTGGTTTTCTATTGGCAACAATGCTATGTATTCTTTGTCTAGTGCTGGGAAAATGGCAATAATAGCACATTCAACTTCAGTGCCATCTTCAAGTGTGATTGTCATAATTTCTTCGTCATGGTCATCACAGCCGCAACCACAATCATCATCGTCACAACCGCAACCTTCATCGCCACAATCGCAGCCAAATAATTCTTTATCTTCACTCATTTTTTATACATCCTTATATTATATTTTATCCATACTTTATTCATGGACATTTAAACTGTAACAGAATGGCTTTTAAAATGCAAGACGAATTTTGTTATTATTATATTTTTTTAAATTAATTTATTTTATACTTTACGAAATAATTTTTATAGATTATACTTTATATATTACATCGGGATGTAGCGCAGTTTGGTTAGCGTACAAGTCTGGGGGACTTGGGGTCGGAAGTTCGAATCTTCTCATCCCGACCATTAAAGCACTGGAGTTTATTATATCATATTATCAACAGAATTTATTTAAAACAAAAATGCGCTATAGATAAATTTCTACAGCGCTACTTATTTTTTCCTTATATAAATTCATATTTGCAGTTTTATTTAACTATCGCTGTTGGTATTTTCCTTCCGCAAGGCACAGATACTTGACATTTTCCACATCCATATCGTGGTTTGAATTTCTCTGCAGTTAAGTCTAAAAAGGCAGCGCATTTCTTGTGATCTTTACCATTTTCTATAGATATTGCATTTACTGGACAATTATTTGCACAGGCTCCGCACATTGTGCAATAT
>JBASLQ010000258.1:0-2246 GCA_049656425.1 Sedimentibacter sp. | reverse complement strand
CTCCTGGAGACGATTGATTGCTGTTTCGATCTTATCCAGATATCCTAGTGCAATATCAACATTACCAGAATCATCTGCAAAATAAAAAATAATTTCACGAAGCTGTTCTTCGGCTTTATCCGTTCGTAATATTTTATACTTCATCCATTCTTCCTTTCCAGTAAAGATGCACGAAGATCGTCAAACGAATCCTGCATTGGTGCTACCCGTCTATTTTTCACATCATCTTCCGCTTCTGCAAGTGTTCTGAGTAGTTCCAGTTCAGATTTCATCTGATAGTAATCCTGCAATCCAAGAACTGCTGTATCACCTCGTCCATTTACGGTAATAATAACTGCAGCCCTTGATTCTTTGCACTGTTTGGAAATTTCATTATAATGATTTCTTAAATCTGCTGATGGTCTGATTGCTTCTTCCACGGTATCACCTCTTTTTTGATACATTTTATAGTCATATTATATCATAATATAACTATATTATCAACAAATTATTTTACATGTATACTTTTGTTCGTTATAATCTTTTCTTCTGCAGCAGGCAAATGCTCTCACAATACGGTGTTTTAGGTAATTGAATAGTGTTTTGATTATTTTTAATGAATTTTAAGTCATAGGGACGCTTCATCTGTCTTGTTTTATTGCTCTTTCTCGATTAAATATCTATTTTGAAACAAATGGCCTGTCCTTTCGTATTTTTTATTATGCCAGCCAACATATCCTACAGCACCCCCTGTCCATCATTTTTTTGATTTTCGGAGAACTTTTCATTCTATATTATTACTATCATTTTGTACTAAATAATCTTTATAAATTCTCGGATAATCCCTTTTTGCATCTAATACTCTTAGGATAATAACTTCTTTTTCTTTCTCTAATACTCTATAAAATAAAATATAATT
The DNA here is from genome assembly GCA_049656425.1 of Sedimentibacter sp. Classification (GTDB taxonomy): domain Bacteria; phylum Bacillota; class Clostridia; order Tissierellales; family Sedimentibacteraceae; genus Sedimentibacter. The sequence goes on along the minus strand of JBASLQ010000258.1, from coordinate 1,348 downwards.
TTTTATTGGAAGCATTCTAAATTCCAATGATGCCATTTTTTTATCAGACACCCTTATACCTATTTTAGGAAACACAGTTAAACTGTTTGCTTTATCAATCAAAACATCATGCCACTTCAAGGCGGCTGTTTTGCTATTCGCTGCAATAAAAAGAAAAATTACTTCTAAATCATCTGTTGCAGCCTGCAAAATTTTAACATTATAGTTCGCCATTGATAAGACCTCTCAACCTATTACTTACTTCGTCGATGGAGTAAGTTTTCGCGCCACTTACACGCTGCATTTCTGCTTCTAATAACTTTTCTCTCAAATCCAGCATCTCTTCTCTTTTTTCATATAAATCAATGCTCATCACAACCAAATCGCCTTCTCCATTTTTTGTAACAAAAACCGGCTGTTCTTTTTCCTTGCAATAAGTAGATATCTCATTATAATCATTTCTCAATGCAGTAGATGGTTTAATCATCAATTTTATACACCTCCTATCGATATTCTTCATTTATTATATCATTATTATACATATAAAACAATAAATTGTTTCGTCATTTTTATCTAATTTTTATCTAATGATTTTTATAAACAAATTGATTTTTAACTAAAACATTTACATTATGATTTCACTCATATTGATAAAACTTCGTCTAATTCTTAGTTTATTCTAGTTATAACAAAATTATTCTTTGGTATAAATACTGATGTAACTTCATGAAAACACCCTATAGAGTAGGTCTTTTTTATTGTATACTCTATAGGGTGTTTTTAAATTATGATACTGAGCTTTCTATTAATTATATGCACGTTTCATAAGATTACTAGCATTGTGGATACCATCCAATTGTTGCATAGGGTATTAAAAATTCAACAATGCCGGTGGAATATGGAGCAATATCGTATTGCTGATAGTAAATTACCATTCCCTGGGAAGTGAGGTAAAAACTATTTTGATTAAAAGTCTTTAAGATTAAGCTTTTGTAGTCATCAAAATAAATATTTGAATTTTCTTTTAAGTTATATTCTGCCTGATTTATTATTTCTTCGGTAAGCAGATGCTTATAGTTTGTGTCAGGTGTGAAAAAACTATAAAGGGGTAACTGCATACCGATGCATAACTCCCATGTATCTGAGCTTCTTACCGTATTGCCGTGAGCTCCTCCGGTGAATTCGTATCTATCAACATATGCACTTAAAAAACAATTTTCATCATAAGTTATTGTATATTCCATATATGCTTCATATGGATTAAATGGAAAATTATTTGTCTGTGAATCTTTATAATTATTAACAGCTTGTTGGTACAAACAATCAACGTATCTTTTATATTCGCTGACATCCATAGCTATTTGATTAT
>JBASLQ010000257.1:0-6616 GCA_049656425.1 Sedimentibacter sp. | reverse complement strand
GCTAAGACATGAAAAGGGTGTGCTTTCTAATATTTTAAATTATATGTCATCAGAAAATGCAAATATACTTACAATAAATCAAAGCATTCCAATTAACGGAAAAGCAGCTGTCAGCGTTTCACTGGATATTTCCGATATCAACCAATCAATTGATGATTTGATTGCAGAAATGAAGAAAATAAAGGGTGTAAGTACTGTAAAACTATTATCTATTGAGTAGGAGAATGACAATGTATGGATTAGTTTTAGAGGGTGGAGGTGCTAAAGGTTCTGATCATGTTGGAGCTTATAAAGCTTTAATAGAACTTGGTATAGAAATAGGAGGGATTTCCGGAACTTCTATTGGAGCAATAAATGGTGCATTGATGGTTCAAGGCGATTATGATTTGCTGGAAAAAGTTTGGTACGACATAAATTCTTATGAGCTGTTTGATCTTGATGAAAAAGCTTTAACTGATTTAAAAAAATTAAATTTGCAGGAAATTAATTTTTCTTATCTTATGCATCAGTCAAAGGAAATTTTAAATAACCGCGGATTGGACACAACAAAGATCAGAGCATTATTTGATACATATGTTGACGAAGAAAAAGTACGAAATTCTAAAGTTGACTTTGGAATAGTTACAGTCAATATGACAGATAAAAAGCCTCTTGAACTTTTTAAAGAAGATATTCCAGAAGGAAAACTTGTTGATTTTCTTATAGCCAGTGCTAATCTTCCGGCATTTAAAATGGAAGAAATGGATGGCAAGAAATATTTGGATGGTGGTTTTTATGACAATCTTCCAATTGGATTGCTTGCCAAAAAAGGTTACAAGGATATAATTGCTGTAAGAACAATGGCAATTGGAATTGTAAGAAAAGTAAAAACAAAAGGTTTAAATGTTACATACATACAACCCGTTGAAGGTCTGGGGGGAATGCTGGGTTCTTTGGATTTCAACAGGGAAAAAGCAGAGGAATTAATAAAGCTTGGTTATTATGATACTATGAAAGTATTTAAGAAACTCAAAGGGCACAAATTTTACTGCATTCCTTATGAAGGTGAATTTATTGAAGTTTTAGTAAGCTTTATGGTTAACAACAAAGAAAAAATTGAAAAAGTAGGAAAATTGCTTGGGTTTGAAAATGTTTTTGAAGAACGAATGCTTTTTGAAAAAATAATGCCAAGATTAGAAAATATACTTGATATGAAAGGCAATTATGATTATGAGGATATTGTTATTCGTTTGGCTGAAAAAATAGCTGAAAAGTATGATATTGAAAGGTTTAAAATATACTCAGCTAAGGAATTTTTGAATTTGACAATTGAAAAGTTCATTGAAAATCCTTTTACCTTTACACAAAATGTTCCTTCTTTTATAAAGAGAAATAAATTATTATCACTTGCAGTCAAAGAAGATTTGATAGTGGAAATCTTTGCAGAGCTTCTTAAAAATAATGAAGTATCAATTAATAAATGAAAAAGAAGAAAAAATCAGGGCGAAAGTCCTGATTTTAAATTAATTATTTACTGTATTGAAGTAGTCAACTATGCCGTTTGCTATTTTCTCAACCAGTACATTTTGAAAGCTTGCATTGTGCAAATTCATTTCTTCCTTTGGATTTGACATAAATCCAATTTCTATTAAGGCTGCAGGAGTGTTTGTTTCTCTTAAAACTTCATAGTTCCTGTCAAAAATACCATCTCTGTAAACACCATTTACAGTAGTTGCATTTAAATAAATTGCTTCTGCCAAATCATAGCTGTATTCAGTGCTTTTGTAATTTGCAGTACCTGTTTTTAATGTTGTATTCAGTGTTGTTCACAACATATTTTTCAGCGGGAACTGTAATAAAATATTTTTCTATCCAACCTGTAGTGCCATCTTCTGTTTTTACATTGCACCAGTCGTCTTGCTCTTCAATAATTTCAACTTTGCTGTTTATTTTTAAAATGTCTGTTGTTTTTGAAGAGTAATCATTGCTTTTGTACAAAGCAATACTTGAAATGTTTGTATACCCTGTAATTGTTGCTGCATATGCGACTGAAACAGTCATGGTTAAAATGAGAATTATAATCGTTAATATTTTTTTCATGCTCGCCACCTTATAACTTAATTTTTAAATATTTTTATATTATTATTGTAAGAAAATTATAACATTTTTCGACAAATTAACCATTACAGTTGCATTACAGTAAACAGGAAAGGTAAAAATATAGCTTGATACTATTCTAATGGTATTATATAATGATTTTAAAGTAACGAGGGGAGAGATTTCTTATGAAACTTTACAATACACTTTCTAGAACGATTGAAGATTTTATACCTATAGATAAAAATTTGGTTAAAATGTACACCTGTGGGCCGACTGTATACAACTATGCTCATTTAGGAAACTTAAGGATGTACATACATGAAGATGTGCTGGAGAAAACTCTAAGGTATATTGGATATCCGGTTAAAAGAGTAATGAATATAACAGATGTAGGACATCTTGAGTCTGATGCCGATGAAGGTGAAGATAAAATGCTTAAAAGTGCCAAACGTGAAAACAAGACCGTATGGGAAATTGCTCAGCACTACACGGATGCATTTTTTCAGGACATAGCAAAATTAAATATAAAAAAGGCTGATGTTGTTGCAAAAGCAACTGATTATATAAGTGATTACATTGAATTTATTAAGGTTCTTGAAAAAAAAGGATTTACATACATAGCAAACGGCAATGTTTATTTTGACATTACTAAGGTTGAAAATTATACAAAACTTTCCGGAATGGATTTAGATCAGCAAAGAACTGCATCAAGAGAAGATGTTGATGTTGATGTGCATAAAAAGAATCCGCAGGATTTTGTTCTTTGGTTTACAAAGTCTAAATTCGAAAATCAAGCAATGAAGTGGGACTCTCTATGGGGATTAGGATATCCGGGATGGCATATTGAATGTTCTGTAATAAGCCTAAAAAATCTTGGTGAACAAATGGATATACATTGCGGCGGTGTTGACCACATTCCTGTGCATCACACAAATGAAATTGCTCAGACAGAAAGCTATACAGGAAAAGACTGGGTTAAATACTGGTGGCATGGAGAATTCTTAATTGACAATGATGGGAAAATGAGCAAGTCAAGCGGAGAATTTTTAACATTGTCCCTCATTGAAAAGAAAGGTTTTAATCCTCTTTCATACAGATATTTCGTACTGAATTCACATTACAGAAAACAGCTTGCATTTTCATTTGACTCGCTGTCATCTGCAGAAAATGCATATTTCAAGTTAAAGAGCAGAGTAAAGAATATTAAAGATAATGCAGATGACAATAAAGAAGAGAACACGGAGTTAGTTAATAAATACAAGGAAAAATTTAAAAAATGCCTTGAAGATGATCTGAATACAGCAAATGCCATTACAGTTCTCTTTGACGTGCTTAAATCAGAAGATATAAGCAATAAAGAAAAATTATCATTGGTATCTGATTTTGAAAAAGTGCTGTCACTTGATTTATTAAAAGATGAAGAATCTGATGATAATAATATTCATGATGATTTATCAAAATATATTGAAGAAATGATTGAAAAAAGGCAAGAAGCGAAGAAAAATAAAAATTTCCAACTGGCTGATTCAATAAGAGGCGAGCTTTTAGAAAAAGGCATTATGTTGGAAGATACAAGACAAGGTGTAAATTGGAAGAAAATAAATTAGAGAATAATAATATCAACAATGAATTGTTAAGAATAACAAGCGAGAACTTATCAAAACACATACTTATGTATTCACCTGCACAACTAGCTTATGCAGGTGATGCTGTTTATGAGCTTTTAGTAAGAAGCTATGTCATAAACAGCCAAGATACCAATGTAAATAAAATGCACAAAATGACTGTAAAATTTGTTAAGGCAAAAACACAGGCATACTTAGTAAATATGCTTGAAAATGAACTTACAGAGGATGAAAAAAAAATTGTCAAGAGAGGCAGAAATGCCAAAGTTACATCTTCTCCTAAAAACGCAGAGTTAATGGATTACAGATATGCAACAGGATTTGAAGCGTTGCTTGGGTACTTGTATCTTAGCAATGAGCTTGACAGGTTGATGGAACTTTTTAATAGAATCATTGAAATACTTAATGAAAAGGATGATGAAAATGAGAATAATAGAGGGTAAAAACCCAGTAATGGAAGCATTGAGAAGCGACACTCAAATAGATACTATATTAATCAGCAGAGAAGCTGCACAAGGGTCTTTTGCAAAAGTGATTGAAATGGCAAAAGCAAAGAACATTTTAGTTAAAAATGTTGATAAGGCCATGCTTGACAAATTAAGCGAGAACAAAATACATCAGGGAATTATTGCTGAAGCTATGGAATATGAATACAAGGAAATTGATGATATACTTAATTATGCCAAGAAAAAGGGCGAAAAACCATTTGTTATAATTCTTAATGAAGTAACTGATGTTCACAACCTTGGAGCTATTATTCGTTCTGCAGAATGTTTAGGAGCACACGGTGTAATTATACCTAAAAGAAGAGCAGCACAAGTGAACGGCGTTGTTGCTAAATCTTCTGCCGGAGCTGTAGAATTTCTACCTGTAGTCAGAGTTACAAATATAAGCTATGCAATAGAAGAATTAAAGTCAAAAGGTTTATGGATATACGGTGCTGATATGGATGGCGAAAAATATATATATGAAGAAAAATTTGATGTTCCTGTTGGTTTGGTAATTGGAAACGAAGGATTTGGTATCGGAAGACTTGTAAAGGAAAAATGCGACACAATCGTTAAAATTCCTATGAAAGGAAATGTAAATTCTTTAAATGCTTCTTGTGCAGCTTCTGTTATTATATATGAAATAATGAAGCAAAGGACCATTTAAAATGCCAAGAACAAAAAAAGATTACCTGTTTATTGATGGGTACAATATTATTAATCAATGGCAATATTACAGGGATATTAAAAATATAGCAAACAGCAGAAACAAGCTTATTGAACTTCTCATTGAATACCAAGCATACCGAGGGTTAAAAGTTATTGTTGTTTTTGATGCACATCTTGTAAAAGGAAGTCTGGAAAATAAAGAACAAATTGCCGGTGTAGAAGTTGTATATACAAAAGAACATGAAACTGCAGACAGCTATATAGAAAAACAGCTGGATAAAATAGGAAGATATGAGCAGGTGCAGGTAGCTACTTCAGACGGTGCCATACAGCAAATTGTGCTGGCAAGAGGTGGAACGCGAATTTCTGCACAAGAAATGATTTTAGAATTAGAAAACACTAAAAAGGATATTAGAACAAAAACTGAGAAACCTCGACAAAAAGGAACAAATATTGACCAAATAATAGATGCAGAAACTCTAAATAAATTAGAAAAAATCCGAAGAAGCATGTAGCATATTGACATTAATTGTAATTATAGATATAATCTTCTTATATCAATAAGGAGCGTTGTATATGATTAGTTCCGTTTTTCTAATTAACAGTCTACATTATAACAAAGAAGAATATGATGCTTTTTCGGATGAAGAACTTATTGAAAAAATGAAAGATGGCGATGACCATGCGGAAAAGTGTTTATATATAAGATATACCTTTGTAGTTAAAAGGATAACAAGTTCTTTTTTTATTATTGGCAGTGCAATGGATGATTTGTTTCAAGAAGCTATGATAGGACTTATTAAAGCTGTTGGAAACTACAATGCAAAATTAGGCAGCAGTTTCAGAACATTTGCTGAATTGTGCATTCGAAGACAAATCGTTTCTGCAATAAGAAAATCAAAGGTTTATAAGGTGATAAATAATAATATTTCCTTGTATGATTCTTATGATTTAGAAAACGATTTTTTATCAACATATGAATATGCAGAAATGGATAAGTTGAATCCGGAGTACGTTTTTATCAATGAACAAGAAGAAAATAATTATTTTGAAATAACTTCTCAATACTTGAGTAAATTTGAAAAGGCTGTTTTAACTGAATATGGAAAGGGTAAATCTTACGAAGAAATATCATTAACGCTCAATAAAAATATTAAATCCATTGATAACGCTTTACAAAGGGTTAAGAAAAAAATGTACAGTCATAAAAAACGCATATTATATTAAAATTGATGAATGGTTAAGTAATATTATTTAGCCATTTTTTTATGCCCTAACCCAATTTGCAAGAACGAATGTGAGTATACAAATTTGCTGCATGAAACTGCCAAATTTATGTGAACGTAAGATAGCAAATAAATTTGTGAACGATGTCGCGATATTTTCTCCATATTTACTATTGATTTATTTTTGCTTTATTGATATAATTATTTTTGCTAACATCTTAGAATGACATAATGCCTATGTAGCTCAGGAGGTAGAGCACTTGCATGGTAAGTAAGAGGTCCCCGGTTCGAGTCCGGGCGTAGGCTCCAAATATAAATAAAAATAAAATAATCCCGGGAGGAAATAAAATGGCAAAGCAAAAATATGAAAGAACAAAACCACATGTTAACGTAGGAACAATCGGCCACGTTGATCATGGTAAGACAACTTTAACAGCAGCAATTACAAAGACATTACATGAAAGATTTGGTACTGGTGAAGCTATAGCATTTGAAAACATCGACAAAGCACCAGAAGAAAGAGAAAGAG
>JBASLQ010000256.1:0-1977 GCA_049656425.1 Sedimentibacter sp. | reverse complement strand
AGCATTTGGTATAACTGTGTTGTAAGAGGTGACATAAACAGTATTAAAATAGGAAAATATACAAATGTTCAAGACGGCAGCATTGTTCATGTTGCAGATGATTGTTCAACTGTTATTGGAGATTATGTAACCATCGGACATGGAGCTATAATACACGGATGTACAATAGAAGATCACTGTTTAATCGGCATGGGAGCAATAGTATTGAATGGTGCTGTGATAGGAAGAGGGAGTATTGTTGCAGCAGGAGCAGTAGTTAAAGAAAATCAAATAATTCCTCCATTTTCAATGGCAGTTGGATTACCTGCAAAAGTAATTAAAACTATTCCGGAAAATACAGAAAAAATACATTCACAGGCTGTAAAATATAAAACATTGTGGGCTGAAAAATATGGAATAATGCCTGATGCCGGAGGAGAAACATACGGCGGTGAAAAAATAATATAGCATATGAAGTAATTATTTATAAGACTGGAGCAAATACTTTTCAGTTTTTTACCCGAAATCCAAGAGGAAGTAAAGCAAAAAATATTGATGCTGAAGATGTGGAAAAGTTGATTAAAATAATAACTGAAAATAAATTTGCAAAGTTAATCGGCCATGCACCATATACCTTAAATATATGCTCTGCTGATGAAAGAACACGTGAATTTGCATTAGAAGTTTATTGATTAATGTTGTTTTGCCAACTCCGGAAGAACCAATAAAAGCTATAATATTGAGAAATCACTCTTCCAACAATAAGGTCTTTGTACAAACCAGACTCATTAATAAATCTTTCACTGAGTCCTAAATTTTTTAAGTCAATTTTGTTCAATTTAGTAATGCATTTATTATGAAAATATTATATAATTAACTATAATAGATTTGGAGGAAACATATGAAGAAAATCAGAAAAATACTGTCACTTTGCCTAATAATTATTATGCTGACAAATACTGTTGTATTTGGCGAAATTAATATCAGCGAAAATATAAAGGGTGCCTTATTAGGTGATTTAGAGACTGGTGAAATATTATATGAATATAATATAAATGAACAGTTGGCAATGGCAAGCATTACAAAGTTAATGACGTATTTGTTAATGATGGATGCTGTTACTGCAGGTGAAATATCTTTAGATGATGATGTTGTAATTAGCGGACATGCTGCTGCAACTGAAGGCAGCAATTTTGGAATTTTATCAGGAGAGACAATAAAACTTAACCTGCTGGTAAAAGGAATGCTTGTAGTATCTGGAAATGATTGTGCTACAGCAATTGCTGAGTATGTTGGCAAGACTGAAGATAATTTTGTAAGCATGATGAATTCAAAGGCATCTGAACTTGGACTTTTGTCAGCAAGTTTTGAAAATCCCCACGGTCTTCCTATTAATGATGAAGAAACAGGTCAAAATCACATGTCTATTTCAGATATTTACAAACTTGTGAGACATATATTGACAACATACCCGCAGGCGCTGGAAATTACCAAATTGCCTGAACTTGTAGTAACAGAAAGAAATTTCAAAAAAGCAGCAACAAATCCAGCCATTGGAGTTATTGAAGGAGTAGATGGCTTAAAAACCGGATATACTGACAAAGCAGGATTATGCCTTGTATCTACATTGCCTGTAACAGGAAATGGTGATGACTATAGAGTTATAGCTATAATAATGGGTGGAGAGAATAATGAAGAAAGACTTGATAAAACTAGGGAATTGTTGGAATATGGCAAAAATAACTTCAACATGCAAAAGTTGACTGATGTATCTGGAATAATTGATCAAGTGTATATTTCCAGTTCCAAAGAAGGAAAAGTAGATGTGTATCCTGCAGTTGATTTAAATAAACTTGTTAATAACGATGACATAGTAAGTACAAAAATATCATATAATGAATTAGTAAAGGCACCTTTGTCTAAAGGAGATAAAATAGGAACAATAAGCATATATGTAAATGATGAAGAAATTGGACAAGTGGATGCTACAGTAAATGA
>JBASLQ010000255.1:0-5535 GCA_049656425.1 Sedimentibacter sp. | reverse complement strand
GTGTAAATATAAAATTATACTAGTCTTTAAAGAGAGGGAAACAGAATGTTTAGACAAACAAGGTATGAATCAGACAGATTATATTTAAAAATTTTAAAACCTAATTATGGAAGAGATATATTGGAATATTACAAAAGAAACCATAACTTTTTAAATGAGTGGGAGCCAAAAAGAACAAAAGATTTCTACACATTATCATATCAGAAAGGGCTGTTGAACTATGAATATGGCATGTTCAAGGATAATCTGCTTGTAAGATTCTGGATTGTGAAGAAAGAAGACAATAAAATAATTGGAAATGTGTGTTACAGCAATATAATAATGGGCAACTTCAAATCTAGCTTTTTAGGATACAAATTAGACAAAGATGAAATTAATAAAGGATATATGACTGAAGCAATAAAAAAAACAGTTCAAATAATGTTTAATGACTTTGGACTTCACAGAATTGAAATCAATGTAGTGCCTAGGAACAAAAGATCTCTCAGAGTTATGGAAAAGCTTCAATTTGAACAGGAAGGATTTTCAAAACGTTACTTGGAAATCAACGGGGTATGGGAAGATCATATTCATTTTGCAACATACAACGACCGATAATAATTATTGGTCTTTTTATTTTCAATTAAATGTTGAAATATTAAAGGTGTTTGATATATACTATAATTATCAAACAGTGAGGTGGATTATGATATTAACTAATTTATCATGTAATGATTTTGCGGTGGAATTAGCATCCAAAAAACCGGTTCCTGGAGGAGGAGGAGCGGCAGCTCTGACTGGAGCTCTTGGAGTTGCACTAAATACAATGGTTGCAAATTACTCTATAGGTAAGAAAAAATTAATGCAATATGAGAAACAACATGATGATATTATTAAAAAAGGTGAAAATTTAAGAGTTAAATTGTTAGATCTTATTGAAAAAGATGCTGAAAGTTTTGAGCCTTTGTCAAAAGCTTATGTTATGCCTTCGACAACAGATGAAGAAAAAAAAGAAAAAGAAGAATGTATGCAAAGATGTTTAAAAATAGCCTGCAGCGCTCCAATGGAAACAATGAACTTAGTTTATGAAGGAATACTGCTCCATGAAGAACTGGTGGATATATCATCAAAAACAATTATCAGCGATGTAGGTGTTGGAATACAGTGCTTGAAGTCTGCATTAAACAGCGCTTACTTAAATGTGTTAATAAATATAAATTCTATAACGGATGAAGAGTATGTTGCAAAGAACAAAGAAAAGTCTGAAAAACTGCTTGAAGACGGCATAAAAAAAGCAGATGTAATATATGAAAAAGTATTAAAAATATTAAGATGATTAAAAAAGGAGACTATATGGGACAATTGATAAAAGGAAAGCCCGTTGCTGATGCTATTACCCTTGAAGTAAAAAAAGAAGCAGATGAATTAAAGCAAAATGGTGTGTATCCAAAGTTAAAAATTGTAAGAGTTGGCGAAAGAGAAGATGATTTAGCTTATGAAAGGGCCGCTGTAAAAAGAATGGCAGCATGCGGCATATTGTGTGAAGTGTTAACATTGCCCTTGGATATCAGCCAGGAATCTTTTATAAAAGAACTTAAAGCAGTTAATGAAGATAAAAAAGTACATGGTATATTGCTGTTCAGGCCGCTACCAAAGCAAATAAACGAAAATGATATAAAATTTATAATAAGCCCGGAAAAAGACATTGATTGTTTTAATCCTACAAATGTAGCAAAAGTGTTGGAAGGAGATGAATCCGGTTTTCCTCCATGCACTCCTTCGGCGGCAATGGAAATATTGAAATATTATAATGTAGACTTAAAAGGAAGCAATGCTGTAGTTGTAGGAAGATCAATGGTAGTAGGAAAACCTATGGCAATGCTTTTGCTTAAGGAAAATGCTACAGTTACTATTTGTCATTCTAAAACAAGCAATCTTCCGGATACCTGTAAAAAAGCAGATATTTTAGTTGCAGCAATTGGGAAATCAAATATGATTTCAGGAGATTTTGTAAAAAATGGAGCGGTTGTAATAGATGTAGGAATTAATGTTGATGATGACGGAAATATTACAGGTGATGTAAAAACACAGGAATGCCTGGATAAAGCATCATTAATAACTCCTGTGCCGGCAGGAGTTGGCTCAGTTACAACGGCAGTTCTGGCAAAACATGTAATAAAATCTTGCAAGCAAATAAATAACAAATAAAAAGGATGGTATCATATGAAGTATATTGATTTAAGAAGCGATACAGTAACAATGCCTACCGATGAAATGAGACAGGCTATGTGTTTGGCAGAAGTTGGCGATGATGTTTATGGAGATGATCCTACAATCAACAAGCTCGAAAAAATTGCGGCTGAAAAGGTTGGGAAAGAAGCTGCTTTGTTTGTTCCAAGCGGAACATTTGGTAATCAGTTAGCTCTTTTAACTCATACAAGAAGAGGACAGGAAGTAATTATAGGCAGAAATAATCATATTGTTGTTCATGAAGTTGGCGCTTCAGCAGTAATCGCAGGAGTTCAGTTAAGAACCCTTGAAACAAAAAATGGAGCTATGAATCCTAAAGATGTAGAAAAAGCTATTAGAATTGATGATATACATGAACCTGAAACCGGACTTATATGCATTGAAAATGCTCACGGCTGCGGTGCTGTTGTTCCTATGGAAACAATTAAAAAAATAAAACAAATTGCAGAAAAACATTCTATTCCTGTTCACATGGATGGAGCAAGAATATTTAATGCAGCTATATCTCTTGGAGTTGATGCTAAGGAAATTGCTGCATGCTGCGACTCTGTTATGTTTTGTTTATCTAAAGGATTGGCTGCTCCGGCCGGTTCAATGCTGGCAGGAAGCAAATTATTCATTGATAAAGCAAGAAAAAACAGAAAGCTTATGGGCGGTGGAATGAGACAAGTAGGAATACTTGCTGCTGCAGGCATTATTGCATTGGAAAAAATGACTTTGAGGCTTGAGGAAGATCATAAAAATGCAAAGTATATGGCAGAAGAATTGTCAAAACTACCAGGTGTAAAAGTTAATACTGACAGACTTGATATTGACATGGTATTCTTTGAAATGGGAGAAGATATTATACCTGAAAAAGTTCTTGTTGAAAAACTGATTGAAAAAAATATTAAAATAAACGGCGCAGAAGACGGCGAATACCGTTACGTTGCTCATATTGGAGTAACTAAAGAAGATATAGACCTTGTTATAAGCAGTATGAAAGAACTTATTAATAAATAAAAAATAAAAAAATGAAATGCATAATATGGCATTTTATTTTTTTATTTGATTTAAAGTATTATTTGTGATAAATTATTATTCATATTATATGATATAATTAACTTTAATATGGAGGTTGACATTGGAAAGCAATTTATTTATAGAAATGTATGGGGAATATTTAAGAGATGAATCTCGTCAAACCGGAGCAGCTGAAAGTATAACATTCCCTAAAACTGAAAATGAAATAATTGAATCAGTAAAAGAAAATGCCGCAAAAAATATACAAATTACCACACAAGGAGCAAGAACAGGGCTTGCAGCTTCGGCTGTTCCTTTTGGCGGTCATATAATAAACTTAAAAAAAATGAGCAATGTTGTTGGTGCCAGATATGATGAAGAAAACGACAGATTTTTCCTGAAAGTTCAGCCTGGTGTTTTGCTTACTGAAGTCAGAAAATATTTATTGAATAAATCATTTATAACAACTGACTGGGATGAAGAATCTAAAAAAGCTTTAAACCACATGGAAAAAAACCAATGGTTTTATTCAACAGATCCAACTGAAATATCTGCATCAATAGGTGGCATGGCAGCGTGCAATGCATCTGGCGCTAAAAGTTTCAGATATGGCTCTACAAGAGACCATATTGAATCATTAAGAATAATAATAGCTGACGGAGATGTGTTGAACTTAAAGAGAAGACAGACTGTTTCCAAAGATGGAAAGTTTGAACTTGTCGCAGAAAGCGGAAGAGTAATCACAGGAGAGCTGCCTAAATACCATATGCCAAATGTAAAGAAAAACACTTCCGGTTATTACAATAAACCTAATATGGATATTATAGACTTGTTTATCGGCTCAGACGGCACCTTAGGAATTATAAGCGAATTAGAAATTGAATTGAATAAAACTCAAGAAGCTTGCTGGGGAGTAACAATATTTATGCCGGATGAAGATAAAGCAATTGATTTAGTGCGTGCATTACGAGGAGAAAAGATATTTGATAATATGGCTCCTATAACACTGAAACCTTCTGCTATAGAATTTTTCAGTCATAATGCATTAAATATGCTTAGAAATCAACAAAGAACAAATCCGGCATTTTCTTCAATACAAGAAATTAAAGATAATTATCACACTGCTGTTTATATTGAAGTTGAAGGAGATTCAAACGAAGAAATTTGGGCTGGAGTGGAAGAGTTAGGAACAGTTATAGAAAAATTAGGTGGAGATGAAGATGCAACATGGGTTGCAAACAATCCGACAAGTTTAGAGAAACTACACAGTTTCAGGCATGCATGTCCTGAATGCGTAAATATGCAAATTGATATCGTAAAGAAAATTGATGGAAGAATTACTAAGTTAGGTACAGACATGTCAGTGCCTGATGACAAATTAAAGCAAGTTATGAAAATGTACAATGATGACATTGAAAAAAACGGGTTGCAGGCAGTAATATTCGGACATATTGGAAATAACCATCTGCATGTTAACACAATTCCACGAAATATGGATGAATACGAAAGAGGCAAGAAACTTTACTTAACATGGGCTGAAAAAATAGCTGCAATGGGCGGTGCAGTTTCTGCAGAGCATGGAGTTGGAAAATTGAAAGTGCCTTTCCTTGAAAAAATGTACAGCAAAGAAGAATTAAATGAAATGAGAAAATTAAAGAAAATATTCGACCCGGCTCAACTATTCAATCGAGGAGCTGTTTTCTCATATGAAGCAGAGGAGGGCAAATAAATGAAAATTATTGTATGCATAAAACAAGTTCCGGGAACTAATGAAGTTAAGATGGATCCTGTTACAAATACAATTATAAGAGAAAATGTTCCTGCAATAATAAATCCATTTGACACATATGCCATAGAAGAAGCTGTCCGCATAAAAGAAAAAATCGGAGCAGAAGTTTATGGACTGAGCATGGGAATTCCAATGGCAACAGAAATGCTAAAGGAAGCAATTTCATTAAAAGTAGATAAAGCAATGCTTTTGACAGATCGTAAATTTGCAGGAGCAGATACGTTGGCAACTTCATATGCTCTTTGCAAAGGCATTGAAAAAATAGGCGAATTTGATTTGATAATATGCGGAAAACAAGCAACAGACGGTGATACTGCACAAGTCGGACCAAGTTTGGCTAAAACGCTGGGCATTGCATATGCAACTGATATAAGTAAAATAATTGAAATAAGCAAGGATAAAATGCATTGTATGAAAATAACTGATGACGGGTATGAAGAAATTGAAATAAAATTACCTACACTTATCACTGTAGTTAAAGCAATTAATATGCCAAGACTGCCTTCCATAAAAAG
>JBASLQ010000254.1:0-5163 GCA_049656425.1 Sedimentibacter sp. | reverse complement strand
ATTCCGAACTTTAATTTTACCATACAATTTGATGTTGTGAAGCATAATGTCATATTTAATATATATTTTCTTCAAAAGATAAAGAATTAAGTTTTGTTACATATAATGAATATATATAATTATTAAGGAAGGTGGTTATAAAATGTCTAAATCTTTTTCAGATAATAATTTACAGTATAAAACCATGACTTTAACTGGACGCGGTCAAGTTTCTGCAGTTCCAAATACAGTAATTATCCATTTAGGTGTTCAAACAACAGGAGATAACTTAGTTGCAATTCAATCTGAAAATGCTCAGGAAATTCAAGCCATCCTGCAAGCCCTGCAGCGCATGGGTATAACTGATGTTAAAACATTTCAATATTCAATAGACAAATTATACGACTATGAAGACGGAAGACAAATTGACAAAGGTTATTCTGTTCGCGATGTACTGGAAATTAAAACAAATAACATTAATATTGCAGGAAATATAATTGATACTTCCGTAAATATAGGTGCGAATGTTGTTGAACTGATTTCCTTCGATGTATCCAACAGGGAAATTTATTATCAGCAAGCACTGAATTTAGCTGTATTGAATGCCATTCAAAAAGCAAAATCAATTTCCATGAACTTAGGAATAAAAACCGATCCGGTACCGGTACACATTACAGAAAACAGTTCGTCACCAATCCAGCCATATCAGACATTTCAGAGAGAACTTGCTTCAACGCCAATAGTACCAGGCAATTTACAAATTGAAGCACTTGTAACAGTAGAATTCATATATTAACTCTTACTACATACCATAGACGAAATTTTAGAAATTTTGTTCCAACAAACATGGGGATGAACTTTAATTAAAGTCCATCCCCATGAGTAGCTATACAAAAAAATAAATTTATTATTAATTATTAATAAGTTTTATGGCTCTGTTCATTGAATAATTTCTGCTTTGTCAATTAAAATTATTATCATTCAGTGCTTCAATATCTTTAAAATATAAGTCTGCTTTAATTTTATTAAAAAATTCAATTAGTATTGCAAAATCTTCATTAGGGGTATAAAATTATAACATGTTTTTGTTATAAAGATTAAATTGGAGGAAGAAATGACATTTATACAGAAAAACACCAAGGAGTTCCGAAATTCCAGCATTGCTTTATTTTTAGGAGCCTTTAATACATTTGCAATACTATACAGCACTCAGCCTATATTTACTAATTTAGCTGATGAATTTAACCTTTCACCTGCAACTGCAAGCTTATCTCTTTCTGTTGCTTCAATGACTCTTGCAATAAGTTTATTGCTGGTTGGCTCAATTTCAGAAGTTTATGGCAGAAAACCTATAATGTCTGCTTCTATAATTTTATCTTCAGTATTGGCAATATTAACAGCTTTTGTTCCAAATTATCCGTCACTTTTAGCTATACGAGTTTTACAAGGCCTTGCTTCTGCAGGGCTGCCTGCTATTGCTATGGCTTACATAAGCGAAGAATTCGACCCTAAAAGTGTGGGTATAGTAATGGGAATGTACATAAGCGGAAATACAGTAGGTGGTATGGCCGGCCGTTTAATAATAGGAACCTTAACTAATATATTTAACTGGAGATTAGCACTAGGCTGCATTGGCATTGTCGGCTTGATAAACAGCATTTTATTTTTTAAACTGCTTCCAAATTCTAAGAATTTTGTTCCAAGAAAATTAGAAATATTAAGTTTAATTAAATCATTAACAAATCATGTTAAAAATCCTAAATTACTTTGTTTGTACGGAATGGGATTTTTGCTTATGGGAAGTTTTGTGTCCTTATATAATTATATTGGATTTGAATTAATTGCGCCGCCATATAACTTAAACCCTACACTGGTAAGTTTTATTTTTGTATTATATTTAGTTGGAACTTTCAGTTCAACTTTTTTAAGCAAAAAGTCAGTTACCCACGGACGATTTAAAATTATACGACTTTCAATGATTTGTATGTTAATTGGTGCATGCACAACCTTAGGAGAAAGTTTGCTATTAAAAATATTAGGTATTGGAATTTTAACATTTGGATATTTCGGCTGCCACTCAATTATAAGTGCCTGGATTGGACGAATTGCAACTCATGACATGGCACAGGCCAGTTCATTGTATTTATTTTTCTATTATGCTGGTTCAAGCGTTGGAGGAACTATATCTGGAATATTCTTGGAATCTCATGGATGGGGTGGCGTTATCAGTTTAATTGTTTGTTTTGTATCTATTGCTTTATTTTTTACATTCATACTCTCTAAAAAACTTAAAGGTAGTGAATCAGTTTTAATATCTTAAAGAAAAATTCGCCTACAGAATAATCTATAGGCGAATCTTAGTTGAAATTTTCCACTTCTCATTCAAGTACAGTTGGAACTGTTTCCGCTGCATCTGTTTTATCTATTGCATTTATTATTGCAGTTCTGCTGCTGTGCCATTCAATTTCATAACCAAAAGCTGCAAATACAGCTCTTAGTGGTATATAAGTTCTGTTATCTGCATTAATAAATGGCACTCCGAAGCCTTCTTCTTTTAAAAACAAAAGCTCCCTATTATCTAAAATCACAGTAACATATTGATTTAATTCATCAATTGACAATTGCTCTGTTCTGGACAGTAAGATGAGTTAACTTATTTGTTTGAAGCTTATCTAAGGTTCATTGAACAAATCCCCTGAATAATAACCAATTACTTTGAACTTCTCATTTTTTTCAACTTCAGCGGTTTCATCTGCAAAACATGTTAATGAAAAAATGTTTAATGCTAAAATTGCCAATACAAATATCATAATTAATTGTTCTTTATAGTTATATGCAAGCCCAGATATTGTTGGAGCTATATCTGCTCTTATACCAGTATTCTCTGCCGCTTTGTATATGGATTCCTCACTGAAATAATGATCTGCAAAAGCTGTAACGCCATTGTTTATCATTTCAACAGATGCAATGACAGCTCCCCAATAAACATCTTCTGCCTCAAGCTTGCTTTCATAAGGGAAAATTTTCTCATTAAATCAGTTGTCTATTGATATATTTTCAGCAATACCTTTCATTATATTCATTGGTGAATGAGCGTGAAGATTTACAAATCCAGGTGTTATGTATAAATCAGTACAGTCAATGATTTTACCGTTTTTCAATAAAACTTTGTTCGATAATTCTTGTTTAATCATGATTCATTCTTCCTTATCTGCAAAGCGGTTCATAATTTTTGACCATATTAATTGAGTTTCTTTAAATTTTAGAGAATGTCTTTCTCTGTTCATATGATATTTATCCAATTCTCCTAAAATATTAATAAATTCCGGATGCTGAAAGTATTCACAGATTTTGGGCAATGTTTTTTCTAATTTATTTCGCATATCTATAATAGTTTCATCATAACTACCCGGCTGAGTAATATACAGCAGCAATGGTTTATATCGAATCCATCCTATGCATGCCTTATAAAAGCGTTCTATTATTTTTTCATTATCAGCTTCTATAAATTTAAGCTTTGTTGGCAAAACACCGGATAACAATCTGTTATATGTTGAAAATCCATCATGAAATGTGTAACATGGCACACGAAGAACTTTCCTGTCACTTAAACAAGTGCTTAAAAATGTATCTTCTCCTCTTGCACCGGGAGGATTATAAAACGGGAATACTCTGTGAGGATCTTTAAGATTAATGCATAAATTAGCACCTGAAATAAATTTGGTATGATTTGTTTCTTGAACTTCATAAGCATCATTGCTTGTCAATACTTTTGTATCTGCATATGTAACACCCCCATTATTCATAACACTGATTATGGTATCCCAGTTAATAATATCATTACTTATGGCTTCAATGAAAGTACGGAAATCATCTTCAGTCATTGTTTCATTGAATTTCAAGTGCGGTATAGGTGATATGTAACCACAGTGATATCCATGGGTAATATCGGCTTGGTCTATATTTTTCAAGTGTGTTGACAATACATGCTGCCCACCCCATATGGCAGAATTTTTTGTATTGGTTACTGCTAATGGATATTCATCATCATCCAGGTAAATCAAGTAATCCATTTTATTTTTTACAGCATAATAAAGTATAGAGTTACGCTTTGCAGCATATCCTTTTCCAAATATCAATGATGCTTCTTCTGGATTAATTACATTTTCTTTATTTAAATATTCAATTTCATCTTGAATAGATGAAATTCCAATAAATGTGCTGCTGTCGACTTGCGCAATCAGATCCGGATTAATATTAGTGTAATCAACGACATTTGTTTTATTATAATTAAGATCATATGCAACAAAAAGATTCAAACTTATCTTGCTATTTTTCACTAAACCAGATTCGTTCCAACTATATATATATGTTCTAAGAACTTTTTGAAAACTTTTCCTGCCAGTTGCAAAACCAATACCGACTTTAATGTTTTTTCCGTTTTCCATAATTCCTCCTTTGATTAATTTATATTTATGTATTGCATATTGCGTTAAATGAAAATATTCCTGTATCTTCCTGCAATTAAATTTATGAAATTTGCGGTTAAAACTGCACTGATTTTTTTCAATTTTACACAACCTTTCAGTTAATTTCATTGCTCTACAATTAATTATACCAAATTATTCTAAACTTGTGCGATAAAATTTAAAAATATTTAATTATATTTGTCAATAGCCTTCCTGTAGTATATTAAGTTTTTATAATGCAAGGCTAATTCATTATTTATGCTTACTTGATTGACCAATACATCCGTAATAAATTCCAGCTCATAGGGACTGTTGATTTCATAAAAGCTCTCTGCCTTTTTGAAAATGAAAGTGGAAATATTTGTGTCCGTGGAATACTCAACAGTATACTCTTCGGGAGAAACCTTATCTCCACGTGTCTGTGTTCCGTCGGGTGCAACAGTCATATGGTACAGCTTCACAGAATCCACATCCAGACTCAGCTCATCCTGAAGCTCATCCGAAATCACCACGTTATTCAATGTAATGCTATTTGAATTTATGGGCACCGTCCATTTGACATAATCGGTTCCCGGTGTATAATCGGATTCTTTTGCAATTATGGGATTCTTGACCGTAATACTTGCCATACTTTCAACAGGACCAAAACAATAGTTTTTATTGAATACATTGGCTTGTACAAATAAAAGGTCGCATGGTTTAATATCAGGATTTT
>JBASLQ010000253.1:0-9366 GCA_049656425.1 Sedimentibacter sp. | reverse complement strand
GCCTAACTCCTTGTATTTATCCTGAAGAATTTTTCCGGGCAATATTATTCCTGCCGGTTGATCGCATGTTACAACAGTTAAAAGAGTGCTTATCAACCCTGTTCGGCTAACCAAACTTAATTTTGTGTTAATCCCGGAAACAAGTTTATCCATTAATGGCATTAATATATTGCCTTTGTCAAAAATTTTCACTAAAGATATGGCACTGATTACTATTAATATTGCCTCAATCATAGAAATCATGCCGCCGCTCACAAGAAGATTATTAAGTTCAGCTGAAGGAGTACTTCCGTGATAACCAAGAAAAATTGACCTAATTATGCCTACAAAAGACATTCCCTGAAAAACTATGCTGAGCATTGCTCCTACTACTATTCCAATCGATAAAGTTAATACGGATTTTAAACCCGAAACAGAAAGCAGCAAAACAATGACAGGTAATATTAAAAGTATTGGTGAAGTATTAAATCCTTCAGAAATTGCATTTTTGTACAACAGAAGTTTGCTGTAATCTCCAGTTGTATAATTTAAGCCTATTATATAATATATTATTGCAGTTACTATTATTGTAGGAATTAATGTCACAAGCGTGCTTTTGAAAATTTGTTTATAATTTCTGTCAACAGTTGTCATTTCAAGATTAACAAGTCCTGACAGCGGTGAAATTTTATCAGCTATAAATGCACCGGACACAAGCACCCCAACCATTAAATTAAGTGGAATTCCAAGTCCCAATCCAATCCCACAAAGAGATATGCCGACTGTGCTTATGGTTCCAATAGCTGTTCCCATAAATAAAGAAACAACAGACATTATTAAAAAGGCAGCAAGTAAAAAATTCACTCCCTCCATGTAAGTAAAACCATAGTACATAATTGTGGGAACAACTCCAGATGCAAGCCATATAGACGTTGTTGCTCCAATAAACAATATAACAATTATTAAATTTTTCACTTCATAAACAGCATACCCAATTGTCATCAGCAATTCTTTTATGCTGTATCCGC
This sequence comes from Sedimentibacter sp., assembly GCA_049656425.1. Lineage (GTDB taxonomy): Bacteria > Bacillota > Clostridia > Tissierellales > Sedimentibacteraceae > Sedimentibacter. Next base: position 8,359 of record JBASLQ010000253.1, on the reverse strand, counting down.
TATTATACAATACTGCAATTGTAAATATTATTCCAACCAGAAAACCGAAGTACAATGGAATTGAAAATACAATGGAGCCTATAATAAACACTAAACAAATTATCATTATTATTACAGGATTTAAAACTAATTCTTTCTTTTTCACTTTACACCTCTAGAATATATGTTAAAAGAACATATAATACAGTATTGGAAGGAAAATTGCCGGTAGCATATTGCCAACCTTTATACGTTTTATTTCAAGGAAATTAAGACCGATTGCCATAATTAAAGTACCGCCGATGGCTGTCATTTCATTGACTACAACATCACTTAACAATGACTGCATCGATTGAGCCAACAAAGTAATTGTTCCTTGATATAGAAAAACACTTATGCTTGAAAATACAACACCTACGCCCATGGAAACAGCCATGGATATAGAAACTATCCCATCCAGCAGAGCTTTTGAAAATAAAATTTCATTATTGCCCGATAAACCGCTTTGTATTGCTCCCAATATTGATAATGAACCTACACAATAAACAAGAGTGCATGATATAAATCCTGCTATTACGTTGCTTTCCTTGTTATTTAACTTACTTTCAATGATTTCTCCCAAATGATCTAATCTTCCTTCAATATTAATTAATTCTCCGATTAGAGTTCCAATTAATATGCAAATAATCAGGAGAGTAAGATTTTCGCCCACTAAGCTGAGCTTAATACCTACCGCCAATATTGCCAGTCCAGATGCTTTTAGCAGCGAGTCTGACAATTTTGCAGGTATGATATTTTTGAAAACGATCCCAATTAATCCGCCAATTATAATTGCCAATGAATTCACTATAGTGCCTAACATTATTGTCTCCCCTAATAATTTTCAATAAAATTTTTTACTTCCAATGAAGTTTTGTATGCATCATTTTTTGTTGCAATACCATCCTCTACCACTTCATTAACAGCTTCCTTTAAAGAATAATGCTTTTGAATTAATTTGTCAAACAAAATTGCATGCAAGCTTACACTTGTATTGTTAGTTTCCGGCTCTTTATAATCATTGTTGTAACCAACGACCACATATTCTCCTCTTTCAACATCTTCATGGTTTTTTAACTGTTCCAGCACATTATCCGAGCTTCCGTAAAATGAATTTTCATGGAGCTTAGTAAGTTCCTTTAAAACACAAATTGTTGAATTTGGCATAACATCCTTAATGCTTTCTATTAACTTTACAATACGCTTTGGTGACTCATAAAGCACAAAAGTTCTAATTGGGTTGTGGAGTACTTTCTTTAATGCTGTTTCCAGCTCACCTTTTTTTCTAGGCAAAAATCCATAAAAAACAAACTCAAATGTATCTATTCCTGCAACTGAAAGCGCTATTGTAACAGCCGAAGCTCCTGCAAGACCAATTACTTCTATTCCGGCCTCCCTTGCTCTTTTAACAAGTTCATATCCCGGATCTGATATGCAAGGTGTTCCTGCATCTGTTACTAAAGAAACATCTTTATCGCCATTAAGAATTTCATTGACAATTTCTTCGCTTCTGCTCTTTTCATTAAATTTATGGTATGAAATAAGTTTAGTTTTTATATCAAAATAATTCAAAAGCTTTTGAGTATGTCTTGTATCCTCAGCTAAAATCAAATCACTCACCTTTAAAGTATCAACTGCTCTTTGTGTCATGTCTTGAAGGTTTCCTATTGGTGTTGGCACTATATATAATTTACTCATTTTTTTCTCCTTATTCCGGGGACATTCCTCACTTCCTCAGAGACTATCCCTATTGCAGAGGTGTGTCCCCCCTTATTACGGGGACATTCCTCACTCCCTCAGAGACTATCCCTATTGCAGAGGTGTGTCCCCCTTCCTTATATTTGCATATTGCAAATTTTATCTCTGTATATGATATTTCACTTGGCAAAGACTCCTTTATAGGTTTTAGTTTATCCGCGCCTATTTCTTCAATTACTTTTATAATAAGCTTTTCATGTTCTGGGGACACAAATTCATTGTAATTTATCTCGTATCCCAACTTAGCACAATAAGTCAAATGATTTTCCACTGTTACCACAGCTAAACCTCTCGCTTTGGCAATTTCATCCAAGGATTTTCCTTCTTTGTATAAATTGTAACTTAAAGTCCGTGTGTCTTCCTTGTAATTGTTTTCATCTTTTTTAACAATAAATTTATCTAAATCATTTTCAATTGTTATTTCTGTTTTTGTATTATTTAAGTCAATATTATTTTTTTTCACATAATTTTCAATTGCATTCATAAATTTATTGCCGTATTTTTCAGCCTTAACTTCACCTACTCCGGATACTTTAAGAAATTCACCCTTGTTTAATGGATATTTAACGCACATATCTTTTAATGCTGCATCTGAAAACACTACAAATGGAGGAACTTTCAAACTATCTGAAATTTCTTTTCTAAGTGATCTCAATATTTCAAACAAATCTTTTTCATAAGCAACAGAAATATTGTTGTTTGCAGTATTTTTTGCAAAAACTTTCTTGATGCTGACTTGCTGTTTGCCTCTTAAAACTGAGTTCCCAGCTGCAGATATGATTAAAACCGGGTATTTATCCCCTGATATATTAATATATCCGTCAGAAATCAAATATGAAATTATTTCTTTTAATGTGTCTTTGTCATATTCCTTCATAATTGCATATGTGCTTAATTTGTCAAATTTCAATGCCTTTATTCTTTGATTGCTGCTTCCTTTTAAAACATCAATGACTACATTGCTTCCAAATCTTTCTCCCATTCTGTAAATGCAGGATAATATTTTTTGAGATTCCAACGTAATGTCTTTGCTTTCAATATCGCTCAAACAATTGCTGCAGTTGTTGCAGTCTCCTTTGTCATAACTTAAATCAAAATAACTTATTAATTGTTTTCTCAAACATTTATCCGTGTTGCAGTAATTCGTCATATCTCTAAGCTTAGCATATTCATTTGCTTTATTGTTTACATCGCCGCTATTTTCTATTAGAAAATTGTTCATTACAATATCCGACGGACTGAACAGCAAAATACATTCCGATGGTTCTCCGTCACGTCCTGCTCTGCCAGCTTCCTGATAATAACTTTCAATATTTTTAGGCATATTGTAATGAATTACATATCTTATATTTGATTTGTCAATACCCATGCCAAATGCATTTGTAGCTACAATAATATCAGCATTATCAAAAAGAAAATCATCCTGATTTTGATTTCTTTCCTTGTCGCTTAAACCTGCATGATATTTGACAGCTTTATAACCAGCACTTACAAGTCTTGCACATACTTCATCTGTTAATTTTCTTGTGAGGCAGTATATAATTCCTGATTTTCCTTTGTTTTCTTCGACATATTTCAATACAAAAGGAAACTTCTTGTTGATTCTTATAACATCAAACTTTAAATTTGCTCTGTCAAAGCCCGTTATTATTTCATAATGATTTTTCAACTCAATTAATTTAATTATGTCTTCTTTAACTTGAGGTGTGGCTGTTGCAGTAAATGCTGACACTACAGGAGAACAGGATAAGTTTCTTAAATCCTTAATTTTTAAATAACTTGTTCTGAAATCATGCCCCCACTGTGACACACAATGAGCTTCATCAACTGCTATCATGGAAATTTTAATATTTTTTAAAAGCTGTAAAAAATTTACAGATTCCAGCCTCTCAGGAGCAACATAAAGCAATTTATATTTATTGTTTTCTGCTTCATGAATAATGTTCCTTAGTTCTCCCGATGACAATGAGCTGTTAATAAATGCAGATGGTATGCCCATTTGCTGCAAAGCATCCACCTGGTCCTTCATTAGCGATATAAGGGGCGAAATAACTATTACAGTGCCGTCCATCATTAATGCAGGGATTTGATAACAAAGCGATTTTCCGCCTCCTGTGGGCATGATGGCCAATACATCTTTATGGTATAATATATTTTCAATTATTTCTGCCTGTCCATCTCTAAAACATTCATATCCATAATATTTTTTAAGCAGAGCTAATGCTTCATCTAACATAACATCCCTCTTTTATATAATCAATTTTTACATTGAATATTTCATATTTAATAATAAATTAATTATAGCATGAAAAATAGTCAATATAAAGTACTTATTCATTAAAAATAGGCATAAAAAAATGAGACCTTATGAGTCTCATTTTACTTTTGGTGCCGTAGAAGGGACTTGAACCCCCACGGTATTGCTACCAACGGATTTTGAGTCCGTCACGTCTGCCATTCCATCACTACGGCGTAACCACTTTGATATATTAGCATATTATAAAATAAAATGCAAGTCTTTTTTTAAAGTTTTTTAATATAGGGTCAATAATATGAATAACTTCATATAGCATTCAATATTTGCCATCATATCAGTGGCTTCTTGTGTACATTTAAAATTAATTTAATTTTCTTCCACTAAAATTTCAGTTATTTCTTCAGGTTCCTCAAAATCATTCATATCCACTTTTGATAATCTGTCAAATTTTTTTTCTATTTTATTAGATGTTATATTAATTTTATCAACATCATCCGAAACTCTTTTAATGTCTTTGGCAAGAGATTCCCACCTGTCCTTGTACAATTTAAATTCTTTTCCTAATTTATTCAGTTCATCATGAATTATGCCTGCATATTTTTCTCTTTCCATATTTCTAAGAACAACTTGAACTGTAGACAATACTGACATCAATGTTGTTGGTGATGCCATCCATACTTTTTTCTCACTGGCATAATCTATTAAATCCTGATGATATGCATTTATTTCAGCAAATATTGCTTCTGCAGGTATAAACATCATAGCTTGTTCAGAGGTTTGTCCCTGTATTATGTATTTTGAACAAATGTCATTTACATGCTTTTTAACATTGGTTTTAAAATCTCGTGCATATTGTTTTCTTTCAAAATCAGAGTTATTTTTATCTATCATGCGCTGATAATTTTCCAGTGGAAATTTCGAGTCTATGCAAAGCATTCCAACAGGTTCTGGAATATGCAAAACAGCATCCGCAATTGTATCATTGGATAATTTTTTTTGTAGCTCAAAAATTTTATCATTTTTATCTCCAAATACTACTGATAATATGTGGCTTAACTGAACTTCTCCAAAAGTACCTCTGCTTTTTTTGTCAGTAAGCACATCCTGCAAAGAAATAATATTTGTTGATAAACTATCAATTTTCTTTTGTGCTTCATCTATTTTAGAAAGTCTTTCCAAAATATTGGCGAATGTTTTGTTTGTTTTTTCAAATCCCTCGTTTAATCTTTCTTCTACACGCATATTGATTTTGTCAAGATTTGCACCTACTCTGTCTGTAAGAGATAAAAAATTCTCATTTAATGTTTTAGATGTGTCAGTGCTGAAATTCATGAAAGATTCCGTCATTTTATTTGTGTTTTTTTCCATTTTTTCAACTGTTTCCAGTTTATTTGTAAGTATTTCTCTCAATTGCTTTTGTTCGGAATCTGATATTTTTTTAGAAACCTGGTCCATTAAGTTTAAATTATTCTGACTTAAATTAATCTTAAGTTCAGATATAATATGTTCTTCATGATCTTTTTTTGATGATTTCATTAAAAGCAAAATATTGATTATTAATGATAATACAAGTAATATAATAATTAATGTATCCAAAAAAATCACCTCCTTAACCTATTCAATATTATACTAAAATCGAACATTTGTCCAATATAATTTCAATAAAAAAGGACGATTAAATCGCCCTACTTGTAAACCTGAATTATATTAAATTTTCTTTTACAAGAACTTCCGCTATTTGAACAGCATTAGTTGCAGCACCTTTACGTACCTGGTCTCCGCAGCACCATAAAACCAATGAATTGTCCTGGCTTAAATCTTTTCTTACTCTTCCAACATATATTAAATCTTGGTCGGAAGTATCAAGAGGCATTGGATATTGTCTGTTCGCCAAATCATCAACCAGTCTAACTCCATCTGCTTTTGCAAGCAATTCTTTTGCTTTTTCTGCTGTTATTTCTTTTTCTGTTTCTATAGTAATTGATTCAGAGTGGCTTCTGTAAACAGGTACTCTTACGCATGTACAATTTACTTTCAAATCTGGGTTATGGAATATTTTTCTTCCTTCATTTTGCATTTTCATTTCTTCCTGAGAATATCCCGCTTCATCGAAATCGCCTATTTGTGGTATAACATTATAAGCAATTTGGTATTGGAATGTTTTTACTTCAACAGGCTTTCCTTCGCTGATGTTTGCAATTTGTTGGTCCAGTTCTTTAATTCCATTTACTCCTGCTCCTGAAACTGCCTGGAAAGTTGAAACAACCATTCTTTTGATTTTTGAATATTTATTAAGTTCATTCAAAGCTGTCAAAGCTATTATTGTTGAACAATTTGGATTGGCAATTATACCTTTATGTTTTTTTACATCTTCTGCATTAACTTCCGGAACTACTAATGGCACATCATCATTTAATCTAAATGCAGAGCTGTTGTCTATTACCACTGCTCCTGCTTTTACAGCTGCAGGAGAAAGTGCTTCGCTAATATAATTTTCAGCAGCACATAAAACAACATCTATATTTTCAAAAGAATTTTCTGTTGCTTCTTCAATAACATACTTATTTCCTTTGAATTCTACTTCTTCACCTGCGCTTCTTTTGCTTGCTAAAAGTTTTAATTCATTGAATGGAAAATTTCTTTCTCCCATAACTTTTAACATTTCTTGTCCAACCGCTCCAGTTGCACCCAATATTGCAACATTATACTTTTTCATTTTTTTCCTCCAAATTCTGTATATATTATAAGTTCATAATAAGATTAAATATATAAAATTTATTATAACAATAAATTTTCTCTTGTCAAGCTTTTTGTTTTTATTTATATTACATACGTTCTGTTACTGCGTACATTTTACTTTAATTCTTGAATTTATAATCGAGCATATACGCTCCTGAAAATTATATATAAGTACGGAACAGTGTCGCTCCGTGTTACATTCAATTATTGATTCTCAAAGTTTATTTTTATTTTCCATATATTATTTTCTCTTACAGCTTGCCATTTTACATTATCTTTTTCAATTATTTCTGATGTTTCGCCATTTTTCAATTCTATTTTATAATACAAATTAACTGTGGCTTTATTATTATCACTTGCATCCATTTCATAATTGTAAACTTTGTAGTTCAATAATGCAATATTTGAAGCTTCTATTGTTTCCGTAAATGCGTCGAAGCTTTTTTCTCTTTCTTCAACCGGAGTCATTAAATACATATAGCTGTATCTGTCTTGCAGCATACCTGATAAATACTTATCTGCAGCATCTGCAGGTGATTTTTCCCTGTAGTCAAGCTCTCCTTTATCTACTGGGTATACGGAAGTTTTTTCATTTTCAGTAAGCATGAAAGCATATGGATCGTAAACATTGCTTGGATTCCATATCATGTATTCATTTACTCCAAGCTCTTTTGCTGCAACTATTTGTGCTCTTACCTTGTCAGGTCCATACTCTATGCCTGCCCAGTCAAAATCCTGAATCCATGGTCTTATTGCAGGAGGATTTTCCATGGATGAATTTTTTTCTATTGCTTCTTCCATTGCCCCCTTGACTACAAGGTATGGGTTAGCATTTGGGTTTTCCAAGTTGTACCAGCCTGTTGAATAATGGCTTGGATAAACCATTGGAGCTAAATTGTCCACATGTTCTCCCATGAGTATCCATGTCTGTCCTAAATCTTCCGGATAATCATCCCAGGTTCTTGTTATTATGCCAAATACGTCCGCTCCTAAATTAACTTTATATGGAGCAAGTTCTTTGTTTGCATATTCTAAAAATCCTGCAATTGCTTCATCTTTATCTCTTTCATTTCTTCCTGGAAATTCAGTTATGGGATTATATTTTTTTGCTCCATCAGGAAATCTTACATAGTCAAATTGTATTTCATCAAAACCAAGCAATGCTGCTTCCTTAGCAATAGCAATATTGTAATCCCATACATATTTGTCAAAAGGATTAATCCATGGAATTTTTCCGCTATTAGGATCCAGCCATGTTCCTCCTGTTTTAAGCTGAATGGAATGCTCCCGGCTTAAAACAGCAAAGTTTTTATCTTTAAATGTCACAATTCTTCCTATTGTATATATATCATAATCCTTTAAAACCTGAAGCATATTTTTAACATCTTTTATTGGAATAGGAGTATTTTCATTCATTTTTTTTACAATTTCAACATTGCTTTCATAAGTTATAAAACCATTGTCGTCTTTTATATTAATAACCAGCCCATTAATTTCAGTTGCAGCTGCAAGACCAACTATTCGTTCAAATTTATTCGCTTTGTCTGCAGCAGCAAAAAGCGAATTAGCTTTTAGGCTGTCTTTATC
>JBASLQ010000252.1:0-2074 GCA_049656425.1 Sedimentibacter sp. | reverse complement strand
ATTATATAGCGCATCTGCTACTGTTTGTAAATTACTTTTCAGTATCCAAATGCAAATATAATTTCCAACACTACTTATAATACGATAAATTTAAATAATTTTCAATAAGAATATATAATATTTCACAGCTAATTTAACTGATAATTGTTAATTTGTTTTTCTAAAACCATATCAATAAATATTTTTGTAATATTAGAATCAAATTGCGTACCCGAACATCTTTTAATTTCAGCAATTGCTATAATTCTTGCCTGCAGTGACATTTCCTCACCTTTACGCCACTATTATTTAACTAGTGAACTATATTGTAAAATTCCATTTATTTCAATTTATAAAAAAAAGCAGCCCAGGACATATCCTCAACTGCTCGCATAATTAAACCTCTTAATTACCAATTAATGTTAAATTTTAAATATTTACTCTTCCTGTTTTACCATACAATCTAAACGTTAATAAAATTTTCCGATCGAGTTGTGGTCGCAGGAGGAGCGTAATCCAGATTTCTATTTTTAATTTCAAGTACTTCCTCTGGACGAATCCATGGTCTGTTTTGAATTGCACTTGTTTCCTCATGCGTAAGCAATCCTCTATATGCAGTGAGACTACGTCTTACAAATCCATCTTTTACACAAGCTTCTACTATGCCATCATTTAGAATGCTTTTAATATACGGCAACATTTCTGCAGCATATGCAATAGAAGTAGACTGGGCGATTGCGCCAGGAATATTGCTGACACAATAGTGCACAATGCCATTTACAACATAACGCGGATTATCATGATGTGTTTCATGACTGCTCTCAATTGCTCCAGGATCATCGTTGCTGATGTCAACTAGTACCGATCCAGGTTCCATCAGTTTTAACATTTCTTTATCAATCAGAAAATCTTTACGTTGTTTAGGCCACTTCACACAATTGATAACCAAATCCGTGTCTGGTAACAAGCTTGCAATTACCTCCTTATTACAAAGCATTGTGTTAACATGCCCATGGTAGATGCTTCCAATATCACGAAGCACAGCTATATTAATATCCAACACAGTAACCCTTGCACCTAGACTTTGTAACACTTGCAAAGCAGACTTTCCTACTACGCCAGCTCCAAGAATTAATGCAGTAATTCCGGGGGCACCTGCCAAACCACTGACAAATTTACCCTTTCCTCCATTAATAGAAAGTAAAGATTCCAAGCCGAACAATGCGCCCTGTTTTCCTGCTGCTTCACAGTTAGGAGAACCATATCGATGACAGTCTTCTGCAGTAAAAGCAATAACTTTTTTATCCAGCAATGCTTGCAGTTCCTCTGGATGTCCAGCCGGATGAATACATGTCATAATGATTTGTCCTTCTTTAAGCAGTTCATACTCACATTTTTCAATTTCCTTAACTTTTACAAGCATATCACAGCGTTCATACATTTCTGACATAGTTTCAACAATTTCAGCACCCGCTTTGCTATACTGCTCATTTGAAAAACCGCTGCCAATGCCGCAATCATTTTGCGCCAGCACTGTATGTCCATCAGCTACAATGGAAGCAGCCTCAATAGGAGTTACTATAACACGATTTTCGCCTTCTTTAATATCTTTTAAAATTCCAAATATCATAATCATTCTCCTTTTATAATTTTACTCACTTAACATAAATTAGCGATGACGCTTTGCAATAGCTTCTACAGGATCGGTATAAACAAGGTCATGCTTATCAGCAGTTTCCTTAAGCGTTAAATCACCATAATAATATGTTAAACCTCTTCGCAAATGAGCATCCTTAATTAATGCATCCTCAACACCGTTGTTTGCTATAGAAAGTGTGTGAGGAAGAGTTGCAGCTGAAAGCAAAATAGAAGCCGTACGAGAAAAACCTGAAGGAATATTATCAACACAATAATGCATAATGCCTTCTTCATAAAAAATAGGATCATCATGTGTAGTTGAATTGCAGGTTTCTATGGCACCTGCATCATCACATGCAACGTCAATAATTATAGCTCCATGCTTCATCATATGAAGATCATTTCTATATACAAGATGGTCTTTACGAGTTTTATTCCAAAGAATGCAATTGATTAT
>JBASLQ010000251.1:0-3725 GCA_049656425.1 Sedimentibacter sp. | reverse complement strand
ATATGATATACAAAGAATTCAAGGGCATGATATGATTGCAAGCAGAACTCCAATAATAAAAGACGGACATATAATTGGTGCAGTAGGAACTGTGTTGTTTAAAGACGTTAAGGAATTCAAAGATTTGGCATTGAAGCTGAAAGTTCTTGAAAACACAGTTAATATTTATAAAAGCGAATTAGGAAAAATGTATTGTGCAAATTATACTTTTGATGATATTATAACGCAAAACAAAGAAATGATTGAAATTAAAGATATTGCCAAAAAGGCTGCAAATTCGTCATCAACAATACTAATTGAGGGAGAAAGCGGAACGGGAAAGGAATACTTTGCTCACGCAATACATGATGCAAGCAATAGAATAAATTCACCGTTTATACGAATTAATTGTGCAGCTATACCACATGAATTATTAGAATCTGAATTATTTGGATATGAATCAGGTGCTTTTACAGGCGCAAAAAAAGAAGGAAAAATAGGAAAATTGGAACTTGCTAATGGAGGCACTGTTCTCCTTGATGAAATAAGTTCTATGCCTATGAGCATGCAGGCCAAATTGTTAAGAGTTCTTGAAGAAAGGGAATTTGAAAAGATTGGCGGTAATACTAGAACAAAAATTAATATCAGGGTAATAGCCTGCACAAATGAAGAATTAGATAAATTGGTAGATAAAGGTCTTTTTAGACAGGATTTGTACTATAGGCTTAATGTTGTTGAAATAAAAATACCTCCCTTAAGAGAACGGTTGGATGACATTGCTTTATTGTGTGAAGATATTTTAAACAAACAATTGAAATCCGTAGAACTATCTTCTAAAATAGTAACTGAAAAAGCGATGTTGGCATTAAATCTTTATGATTGGCCGGGAAATGTAAGAGAGCTGAGAAATGTTTTAGAAAGAGCGGCAAATATGTCATCAAGCAATTTTGTAGACATACAGCACTTGCCTGATCCTATAAGAAATAAATTAATACATGAAGAACCTATACCAGATAATAAACAATTAAGAGATAAAGTCGCTGAAGCAGAAATAAAAGCCATTATTTCTGCTATAAAAATATCAGACGGCAGCAGAACAAAAGCTGCGATGATGCTTGGGATACACAGAACAGCAATATATAAAAAATTGGCCAGGTATGGTATTGACGTTAAAAATATAATGTAGAATTTCATCTACGTTCACATTATATGTAGAATTTACTCTACGTATTGATAATGACTAATATTAACCAATATTTGTATATATTAATAAAAATGCACAAAAGGATGTAGATATTCAGCTACATCCTTTTGTGTTTTTTTGTTATGTTACATATTAAAATATTGAAATATCAATGTTTTTAAAAAAATAAAATATTGGCATGATGCTTGCTTAATAATATATGAGTATTAAATAATATTCATTATCAATAATAACGAATAAAAAAATAAAAGGAGGAAATAATGAGAGAAGCTGTAATCGTAAGTGCTGTAAGAACGCCTATTGGTAGCTTTGGAGGAAGTCTTAAAGATGTACCCGCAGTAAAATTGGGGGCAATTGTTGCAATTGAAGCGTTAAAAAGGGCAAATGTTAAACCTGAATTGGTTGACGAAGTTATTTTTGGAAATGTACTTCAAGCCGGGATTGGACAAAATTTAGCGAGGCAAGTATCTATAGCAGCAGGAATTCCCGTGGAAGTGCCTTCTATGACAATTAACAAAGTTTGCGGATCAGGTTTAAAAACTGTTGAACTTGCTGCTCAAGCTATAATGCTGGGTGAAGCAGATATAATACTTGCTGGTGGCGCAGAAAACATGAGCATGGCACCTTATATTATTCCTAGTGCAAGATGGGGACAAAGAATGGGTGATGGCGTAATTATTGATACTATGGTACATGATGGTTTGACTGATATTTTTAATAATTATCATATGGGAATTACTGCAGAAAATATTGCGGAACAATGGAATATTACAAGACAAGAACAAGATGAATTTGCACTGCAAAGTCAGACAAGAGCAGAAAAAGCCATTAAAAGCGGTCGATTTAAAGATGAAATTGTACCTGTGGAAATACCGCAAAGGAAGGGTGACCCTGTAATTGTAGACACTGACGAATTTCCAAGGTTTGGGACTACTATTGAAAATTTAGCCAAGCTTAAACCAGCTTTTAAAAAGGATGGCACAGTAACAGCTGCCACTTCATCAGGAATTAACGACGGAGCTGCTGCTGTAGTGGTAATGTCAAAGGAAAAAGCAGATGAATTAGGTATTAAACCATTGGCTACTATTATATCTTATGCTTCTGCTGGCGTTGATCCAAAAATTATGGGATATGGACCAGTTCCCTCATCTAGAAAAGCTTTAGCAAAAGCTAAAATGACAATTGAAGACATGGATCTTGTTGAAGCAAATGAAGCTTTTGCTGCACAGTCTTTAGCCGTTGTTAGAGATTTAGGGCTTGATACTGAAAAAACAAATGTTAACGGGGGAGCTATTGCATTGGGGCATCCAATTGGTTGCTCTGGAACAAGAATACTGGTTACATTGATTCATGAATTGATAAAAAGAGATTTAAACACAGGGCTTGCAACGCTTTGCATTGGCGGGGGACAAGGTACTGCTTTAATTGTTAAAAGACAAAAATAAAAGATAAAAGATAAAAGGTAAAGGAGGTAATAATTTGAACAAGTTGATTTCTGTAGACGAAGCTGTCAGCATGATTCATGATGGAATGACTATTATGATTGGCGGATTTTTAGGATGTAAAAACCCGTATATTTTAATTGACGCTTTAGTTGAAAAAGGTGTTAAAGATATTATATTAATTGCAAATGATACTTCATTTCCCGAAATAGGAATAGGCAAGCTCATTGTGAACAAACAAATTAAAAAATTAATTGCTTCACATATTGGAACCAATAAAGAAACAGGCAATCAAATGAATTCAGGGGAACTTGATGTTGAATTAGTTCCGCAAGGAACATTGGCAGAAAGAATAAGAGCAGCAGGAGCTGGTCTGGGTGGCGTGCTTACTCCTACTGGATTAGGGACCGTTGTTGCTGAGGGAAAAGACATAATTTTGATAGATGGAAAGGAATATTTGCTGGAAAAACCTTTAAAGGCTGATATTGCATTGATAGTTGGTGCAAAAGTAGACAAAAAAGGAAATATCAGATATTCGAAAGCAACAAGAAACTTTAACCCATTAATGGCTACTGCTGCAGATATAGTAATTGTTGAAGCAGATGAAATTGTTGAAGTTGGTGAAATAGATCCGGATGACGTTATGACTCCAGGAATTTTTGTGAATTATATAGTAGGAGGTAATGATTAATGGATGCCAATTTGGAAAAAGAGTACATAGCAAAAAGAGTTGCAAAAGAATTAAAAGATGGAGATGTAGTAAATCTTGGAATAGGACTTCCAACTTTAGTTGCTAATTATATACCTTCTGATATTGAAATTACGCTGCAATCTGAGAATGGTTTTCTTGGAATGGGGCCGGCACCGGAAAAAGAAAATGAAGATCCATACCTTGTTAACGCAGGAGGGCTTCATGTAACAATAAATCCGGGCGGAGTATTTTTTGACAGTGCCGATTCTTTTGTAATTATAAGAGGCGGTCATGTTGATGCAACTGTACTTGGAGCTTTGGAAGTTGATGAAAAGGGAAATCTTGCAAACTGGATGGTGCCTGGAAAAATGGTACCTGGGATGGGCGGAGCAATGGATCTTGTAACCGG
>JBASLQ010000250.1:0-3085 GCA_049656425.1 Sedimentibacter sp. | reverse complement strand
TAAAGATTTATGGGGAACAACTTTTCTAATATTTCTTGATTTTTTATATTTTTAGCTGTTTCTTTCATTACAGCTTCATATCTAATGGGAATATCTGTTTCCCATGATACTTTCTTAGTAAGTTCATGTCCAAACTCAACGTCCTCCACTGATGTATCTTTTAATAAATGAGTGTTGTTAATTAAGCCTGTGACCTTTAATCCTGATGTGTCTTCTATTAATCTTAAATATTTTATAACACCTTCCACAGTATTTGTCTCAGGTCTATTTCCATTAATAATGAAGAACATATCATATTCAACGGTTTTTATTTGTTCTGCATACCTTGCAAGAACTCTTGCCCCTACCGGATCTCCTCCAACATCAATAATAGATTTTTCATTTTCTTTTAATATGACACCCATTAATTGTGCAGGTAGCGCCGGTAAATCAATAGCATTATTTCTAATGCTTGAGTCAAATACTTTAATTCCAATTTTTTCTAAAAAATCTCTTTTTTCTCTCGATCTGAAATAAGGATTAACAATATCTAAATCTGCAATGCTTACATTATCAAAATGTTCTTTTATATTAACAGCATAATTAACTGAAAATTCAGTTTTTCCACTTCCATAATGTCCTATTACTATTACTAACCTTTTGTCTAGCATATATATCCCTCCCTCGAGCATATTGCTATTTATATTCCTTAGAAGATTCTACTTTATTCAATACCCTTAATCCCCCTTGAGCCAGGGCTAAAAGTTCATCTTCTCCAGGATAAGTTATTACATCAGCAATAAATTTAACCTTTTTTTCTATCATTTCTACGAAATTTTTATCATAAGCAATTCCACCTGTTATTAATATTGCATCAATTTCACCGTCAAGTACAACTGCATATTCGCCTATAGCTTTTGCTACCTGATAAGCCATTGCACTGTAAATGAGTTTTGCTTTTTCATCTCCGGCTTCAGCTCTTTCACTTACTTCTTTTGCATTGTTTGTCCCTAAATATGCGCTTATTCCGCCTTTTCCAACAAGCATTTTTTTAACTTCTGCTTCTGTATATTTTCCGCTGAAGCATAATTTTACAAGTTCTTCAGTTGGTAGTGAGCCTGATCTTTCTGGTGAAAAGGGTCCTTCACCGTTAAGAGCGTTGTTTACATCTATAACTTTGCCTTTTTTATGAGCACCAACGGAAATTCCTCCGCCTAAATGAACAACTACAAAATTCATTTCATCATAGTTTTTACCAAACTTTTCTTTTGCAGCCCTTCTTGCTACTGCTTTTTGATTTAAAGCATGCCAGATACATATTCTTTCGAAAGCCGGATGACCGCTTATTCTTGCTACTTCTTCAATTTCATCAACTACAACAGGATCAACAATGTATGATGGCACTTTAATTTTTTCGGCTATTGAACGAGCAATAAGCCCTCCCAAATTTGAAGCATGTTCCCCTTTAATGTTGCATTTCAAATCTTCAGCTAATTTATCATTTACTGCATAAGTTCCGCCTTCTATTGGTTTTAAAAGACCGCCTCTTCCAACAACAGCATTTAATGAATTAACATCAATGTTATTTTCTTTTAATGCTTCAAGGATTAATTGTTTTCTAAATTCAAATTGATCAACTACTTTATTATAAACTCCCAATTCTTCATTAGAATGCCTAAGAGTTTTTTCAAATACTGATGTTTCATCTTCAAAAACCGCAATTTTAGTAGATGTTGAGCCTGGATTAATAATTAACTGTTTCATGTTTTTCTCCTTTAATATGACGAGCATAATACAGCAAGCGCAATAGAATTTAATTTTGCTACATCTGAATCTGCCCTGGATGTAAGCACTATTGGGGCTTTAGCTCCCAGAAGAATTCCTGCATTCTGTGAATCAGAAAAGTATGTCAATGATTTATATAAAACATTTCCTGCTTCAATATTAGGCATTAATAATATATCTGCATCTCCGGCAACTTTACCTTCAATACCCTTTATTTGTGCTGATTCTTTAGAAATTGCATTATCAAGTGCGTAAGGTCCTTCTATTATGCAGCCTGTAATTTTACCTTCAGATTGCATTTGCACTAACGCTGCAGCATCTAATGTTGCCTGCATTTTAGTGCTTACTTTTTCCTTTGCACATATAGCTGCTACTTTTGGAGTTTCAATTCCTAATGAATATGCAAGTTTTAATGTATTTTCAAGTATTTGTCTTTTTTCATCAGCGTCAGGTGCAATATTCATTGCAACATCTGTAATAATTAATAATTTATGATATTTTTCTATTGAAAACACTGCAACATGGCTTAATATATTGCCGGTTCTAAGACCTATTTCCTTGTCCAATACAGCTTTTAAAATAATTGATGTATCTATCAATCCTTTCATTACTATATCTGCTTTGCCGCTGCTTACTAAGGCTACAGCTTTCCTTGCTGCTTCATTTCCATCTTTCTCATCAATAATCTCAATATTACTTATATCGAAGTTTATTTCTTTTGAAATATCTATTATTTTATCCTTGTCTCCAACTAAAATAGGAACACATATATTTTCATTCACAGCTGCTTTTACTGCTTTTAATACTTCTTCGTCCTGAGCAAAGGCTACTGATATTATTTTAGCACCTTTTTTCTTAGCCAAATCTAAAATTTCTTCAAAATTTTTCACATTCTCACCTCACATACTATATATAGCAATTATCATGCCAACTTTTTTAGAACACATAAAAAAAAGGTTAGGTATTGAGAATTCAATATCTGACCTTTTTTATAATTTAATTTAATTTATTTAATGTAAAATTTAATTTTGCAGTCATCTGCGTGCAAAATTTTGCAGGAACAGTATTTCTGCAAAATTTTGCAAGTCTTACTCAATTCCGTACTTCTCCATTTTATAATACAACGACCTTATGGAGATGCCTAACATCTTGGCAGTTTCAGTTTTATTTCTATTAAGCTTAATATAAGCATTACTGATATATTCACATTCCGCTTTTTCTATAATTTCACTCAAATTAGTTATATTTTCATTTTTTGGTACAATGCAGTCGTTTATCCGAACCTTATTATTCGAATACAAATGAGGCAAATGTTCAGCTT
>JBASLQ010000249.1:0-5476 GCA_049656425.1 Sedimentibacter sp. | reverse complement strand
GAGGGACAACGCTATATGGTCCTCATAAGGATGACATTATAATAAAAACTGACGGTAAAGAATGTAAATATTTTGGTTCCCAGGGACAGCAGCGTTCTGCAATACTTTCTTTAAAGCTGGCTGAAATAGAAATTATCAAAGAAGAAATTGGAGAATATCCAATTTTACTTTTAGATGATGTAATGTCTGAACTTGACAACAAAAGAAAAGGCTATTTAATAAATTATATAAAGGGAATACAAACTGTTATTACAACAACAGATGATTATGACTTAAGTGTATTGACTAAAAATTATAATAAAAAAATATTTTATATAAACGAAGGAAAAATTGGTAATATTACAAATTAGAGGAGTTTAAATAAATGGCAGATAAAATTGATATTCATTATGGTGCGGAGCAGATTCAAGTGCTTGAAGGTTTGGAACCTGTAAGAA
This sequence comes from Sedimentibacter sp., assembly GCA_049656425.1. GTDB lineage: Bacteria > Bacillota > Clostridia > Tissierellales > Sedimentibacteraceae > Sedimentibacter. The sequence goes on along the minus strand of JBASLQ010000249.1, from coordinate 5,039 downwards.
AAAGACCTGGCATGTATATTGGCTCTACCGGGGAGAGAGGATTACATCAATTAGTTTATGAAGTTGTTGATAACAGCATAGATGAAGCATTGGCCGGATATTGTGACACAATACAAGTAGTTATTAACGAAGATAACTCTGTTGTTGTTGTTGACAATGGAAGAGGTATTCCTATTGAAAAAAATAAGAAGACTGGAAAATCAACATTAGAAACAGTTTTGACAGTTCTTCATGCAGGTGGAAAATTTGACAATGATGCATATAAAGTTTCAGGAGGACTTCACGGCGTTGGAGTTTCTTGCGTAAATGCTCTTTCAGATTATTTAATTGCTGAAGTAAACTGGGATGGTAAAAGATACAAACAAAAATTTGAAAGAGGTATTGCAAAAACAGAAGTTGAGTTTGTAAGTGATACAGAAGATACTGGAACTACCATCACTTTTCTTCCGGACTCAACAATATTTGAAGCAATTGAATTTAACTATACAATATTGAAACACCGTATGAGGGAATTGGCTTTTTTAAACAAAGGTATAAAAATTTCTTTAGAAGATAAAAGAGATGGAGTTAAAGATGAATTTCACTATGAAGGCGGCATAAAGCAATTTGTTCAATATTTAAACAGTAAAAAAACACCTCTTCATGAAGATATAATTTATACTGAAGGAAATAAAGACAAAGTAATTGTAGAAATATCATTGCAGTACACAGATTCATACAGTGAAAATATATTTTCTTTTGTAAATAATATTAACACTATAGAAGGTGGAACTCATTTAGTTGGTTTTAAAACTGCCCTTACACGTGTTATTAATGATTATGCAAAAAAAACCAATTTATTAAAAGAAAATGATGTGGCAATTACAGGTGAAGATATAAGAGAAGGAATAACAGCAATTCTTTCTATAAAAATACCAAATCCTCAATTTGAAGGTCAAACAAAGACAAAATTAGGAAACAGTGAAGTCAGAGGAATAGTTGACAACGTAACCGGAGAAGCATTGAGTGCTTATTGCGAAGAAAATCCTAAAACTGCAAAACAAATTGTTGAAAAATCTTTAAGATCTGCAAGAGCTAGAGATGCAGCCAGAAAAGCAAGAGATTTAGTCCGAAGAAAAGGTGCACTTGAAAGTATGGCTCTTCCTGGAAAATTAGCAGACTGTTCTGAAAAAGATCCAAAGTTATGTGAAATTTGCATAGTTGAAGGTAATTCAGCTGGTGGTTCAGCAAAGGAAGGAAGAGACAGAAGAACACAAGCTATTTTGCCTCTTAGAGGAAAAATATTAAATGTTGAAAAATCAAGAATAGATAAAATATTAAATTCTGAAGAAATAAAAAATATGATTACTGCTTTTGGATGCGGAATTGGAGAAGATTTTGACATTTCAAAATTAAGATACCACAAAATAATAATAATGACTGATGCAGACGTTGACGGAGCACATATTCGTACATTGCTTCTCACATTTTTCTACAGATACATGAAAGATCTTATAAAAGAAGGTCATGTTTATGCTGCCCAGCCACCTTTGTACAGAGTTAAAAAAGGTAAATTTGAACAATATGTATACAGTGATCCAGAATTGAACAATGTTTTAGAAGAAATCGGAAGAGACAACAAATATGAAATACAAAGATACAAAGGTCTTGGAGAAATGGATCCTGAACAACTTTGGGAAACAACTATGAATCCTAATGAAAGAATTCTTTTAAGGGTAAATGAAGAAGATGCAATGGAAGCAGATGAAACATTCAATATACTTATGGGAGATAAAGTAGCGCCAAGAAGAGAATTTATTGAACAAAATGCACGTTATGTTAAGAATTTAGATATATAAGCAGAGAGGTTTACAAATGAGTGAGATTGAAAATAACAGTAAAATTATAGAGACGAATATTACCAATGAAATGAAGAAATCTTATCTTGATTATGCTATGACTGTAATTGTATCAAGAGCATTGCCTGATGTAAGAGACGGTCTTAAGCCTGTTCACAGAAGAATTCTTTATTCTGCAAGTGATCTGGGACTTTCTCCGGACAAACCTCATAAAAAAAGTGCACGTATAGTCGGAGATGTACTGGGTAAGTATCATCCACACGGTGATACTGCAGTTTATGATGCAATGGTTAGACTGGCACAAAGCTTTTCTATGCGTTATCCATTAATAGACGGACATGGAAATTTTGGTTCTGTAGATGGTGACGGTGCGGCGGCAATGCGTTACACAGAAGCACGTATCTCAAAAATGGCAATGGAACTTTTAAGGGACTTTAACAAAGATACAGTTGACTTCAGACCGAACTTTGACGATACATTAAAAGAACCGGTTGTTTTGCCAAGCCGTTTTCCAAATTTACTTGTAAATGGATCATCAGGTATAGCTGTTGGTATGGCAAGTTCTATTCCTCCTAATAATCTTGGAGAAGTCATTAATGGTGTTACTGCTTTTATAGATAATCCTGAAATAGATGTTCTTGGATTGATGAGATACATAAAAGGTCCTGATTTCCCAACCGGTGCCATCATTGAAGGCAAGGATAATATTAAAAATGCCTATATGACCGGAAGAGGATTTGTAAAAGTTAAATCAAAAGTTGAAATTGAAGAAATGAAAAACAACAAAAGCAGAATTTTAGTATCAGAATTGCCTTATCAGGTAAATAAGGCAAGGCTTATTGAAAAAATTGCGGAGTTAGTTAAAGATAAAAGAATAGATGGCATTTCTGATTTAAGAGATGAAAGTGACAGGACAGGAATGCGTATTGTTATTGAGATTAAAAGAGATTATAATCCTAACATTGTTCTTAATAATTTGTACAAACATACTCAACTTCAGGATAATTTCAGCATCATAATGATTGCTCTTGTAAATAATGAACCAAAAGTTTTAAATTTAAGAGATATGATTTATCATTATGTGGTTCATCAAAGAGAAATAATTGTAAGAAGAACACAGTATGATTTAAATAAAGCTGAAGCGAGAGCCCACATAGTTGAAGGTTTATTAAAAGCTATAGACAATATTGATGAAGTTATTAAAATCATAAGAGCTGCTTATGATGATGCAGAACAAAGATTGATGGATGCATTTAATTTATCTGATATTCAAGCAAGAGCAATTGTAGACATGAGACTTAGACGTCTGCAAGGTTTGGAAAGAGAAAAATTAAATGCTGAATATGAAGAGTTAATTCAAATGATTAATAAATTCAGAGAAATTCTGGCTAATCAACATTTAGTTGATGAAATAATTAAAGATGAACTTAAAGAAATTAAAAATAACTTCTACGATGAAAGAAGAACTGAAATCATAGCTGATGAAGGTGAAATAAACGTAGAAGACTTGATAGAAGAAGAAAATGTAGCAATAACTTTAACAAATTTTGGTTATATTAAAAGATTGCCTGAAGATACTTACAAAGCTCAAAATAGAGGTGGCAAAGGAATAACTGCCTTAACTACAAGAGAAGAAGACTTTGTAAAAGATTTGTTCATTACTTCAACACATGATTATTTGTTATTCTTGACAAATAAAGGAAAAATGTATAGAATTAAAGCTTATGAAGTTCCGGAAGCAAGGCGTCAAGCTAAAGGTACTGCTGCAATCAATTTAATAAATATAGAAGCAGGCGAACAAATAAGAGCTATAATTCCTATAAGAGACTTTAAAAATGAAAATGAATTTTTAATTCTTGCAACTAAAAAGGGAATTATTAAGAAAACTAAATTGACAGAATTTGACACATCAAGAAAATCAGGTCTTGTTGCAATTAAAATAGCTGATGATGATGAGCTTATTAGTGTCAATAAAACAGACGGAACAAAGGATATATTCATTGTTACTAAAAGCGGCAAAGGAATAAGATTCAGCGAAAATGATGTTAGATATACTGGCAGAAACACAATGGGTGTTAAGGCAATTACTACTTCAGATGAAGATGAACTTGTTTCAATGAGCATTATAAAAGAAAGTGATGAAGATAAGTATATCTTAACTGTTACTGAAAATGGTTATGCTAAAATAACTTCGTCGCAGGAATACAGATGCCAGAACAGAGGCGGCAAAGGTATGAAAGCTCACAACGTTAATGAAAAAACTGGACTTATTGTTGGTTCATTAATTATTGAAAAAGATGATGACCTTATGATTTTAAGCACAAACGGATCTATTATAAGAATGCATTCATCAGGTATTTCAATAATGGGTAGAGACACTCAGGGAGTTATTGCAATGAGAATGAACGGTGACGATAAAGTTGCTTCAATTGCAAAGATTTTTTCAGAGGATGACATTGATGCTGAAATAGAAGATGAAGAATAAATTGGAGGAAATAGTATGTCTTTGGAGATAGAATACAGTATAACTTCAGGAAATGATTTAGAAATAAAACCTATAGGGGAAGTAGATATTTATACTTCTCCTGAATTGAAAAATAAAGTATTTGAATTAATTGACGATAAAAAATTAAATATCATCATTAATGGAGAAAAGTTGGAGTACATTGACAGTACTGGACTTGGTATTTTAATGAGTATTTATAAAAAAATGCAGGAGAATAGTTTAAATATTAAAATATTAAACTTAAAGTCAAATATTTACAAGCTTTTTGATATAACAGGCTTGATAAAAATATTCGATATTCAGGGGTGAGAAAATGGATAATATAAGTTTAACTATTCCTAAAAAATCAGAATATATGAGTACTATAAGACTTACTACTTCAGCATTGTCAAATGTAAGTTGTTTTAATATTGATGATATAGAAGATTTGAAAGTTATTGTATCAGAAGTATGTACATTTTTTATTAACAATGTGGAAAAAAACAGCCAGCCTTTCAAAATAGAATATTTTATTGGCTGCAACAGTTTGAAAGTTGAAGTTTCTGACTTAAATGAAGGAAATATAACAGAAAGTAACAAAGAAAACAGTGAAATGTGCATTATGATTATTGAAAGTTTAGCAGATAATTATTATTTTGATTTAGAAAATAAAATGATAAAATTTGAAAAGAATATTAATAACGAATAGGCGTTGA
>JBASLQ010000248.1:0-8493 GCA_049656425.1 Sedimentibacter sp. | reverse complement strand
ACTGTACACATTATCAATAGGATATTTACCTTTGCACTCTCTTAAAATAACGTTCATTGATTCTCTGCTAAGTGCTTTAATGCATAAGTCACATTCGCTTTTAATGCTGAATGGTGTTTGTGTAAGTCTAATATTTTTCAATCCATAGCCATTCAATTTGTTGAAAGCAGCTACAGCATAGTTGCCATGTTTAAAAGTAATTATATAAGTTTCCATGCTATTATTCCTCCTAATGAGCCTTATATTATTCTATTAAAATTAATATATATGGTTACAAGGAGTTATCATATGAAATAACGCACAGTCTCATTCACAAATATATTTGCTCCCTCCGGTCGCATATATTTGGAATTCGTTGCGTTTGACCTACCAACCATTTTTAGAAAAAACCGTTCTAAAAATGGGGTTAGGGCATAAAAAAAATAAAACCGCAATGCGGCTTTATTAGTTAATTTGTATTTCTTTTGCTTCTTCTGGTTTAAAATCATTTTTTAAGTCATAAATGTTATGGGATGTATAATCTCTAAGTTGTCTGTCTCCTAAAGAATAACATCTCATAAATCTTTTTGAATCCACTGTTGTCCAATGTTCAGCATCCCATGTAAGATACCCATCTTCATCAGTTTTCTTTTCATGTAAAATCAAATCTACCTGTCTGTTCCCTTTTGACATTAAATCAATAAGATCCTTTGTTGTTACTTCTATTTCTACCTTGTTTATCAAGTCGTATGCTTTCATTTATTTCCTCCTGCATTTAATTTAAATATTCGTGCTCTTCTTCATTGTCATAAATGCTAAGTTCGTCTCTTAAGTACTCTAAATTTGATTCATAATCTTCTTCAGAAATTTGATTGTTAAACAGCAAATCATCTAACTTGTTCTTGCTGTCTTCAAAAATAAATATTTCCTTGCATGGCCATATTGTATTGCTCTTATTTTCAAAATTTGACTTCAACACTGAAAAGCTTATTTCATTTTCTTTTAATTCTATAATTGTTCCCATAAGATAAAATTTATTTATCTTAATATTATTCGTTTCAAAAAAGTTTCTGACTTCTTTAATAAACAAATAATGCTTTCTCTTTATTTCAAATGAAACATTCTCATTTAAAACTTCATTTTCTAAATCCTTGTTATAAAAGTCAACAGAAATGTCATATTTTTCATTTTTATCAAATTCATCTAATTTAATTTTATCATTTAAAACTTCAGTTATATTTGAATCTGTAATACTTGAATTAAATAATTTGTAATTCATAGAAATCCCCCTTATATTCATTGTTTCAGGTATTCTAAAAACTTTTTGATTTTGCCTTCATAACCTGATTCCTTAGGCTCATAAAAAACAGAGTTTTTCATGGATTCAGGCAAGTAATTTTGCTTCACATAAAACTTATCATAATCATGAGGATATTTATAGCTTACACCTCGACCTAGTTTTGCTGCGCCGCTGTAATGTTTATCTTTTAAATTGTCCGGTATTTCCAGTGAATTTTTTTCAACAGCATCCATGGCACTGTCTATGGCTAAATAAGAAGCATTACTTTTTGGTGCACAAGCAACATATAATACAGCTTGAGCAAGAATAATACGTCCTTCCGGAAAACCAATTATTTCAACCGCCTTGAATGCATTGACTGCGACTTCTAATGCCCTTGGATCAGCATTGCCGACATCTTCAGATGCGCATATAATAATTCTTCTTGCAATAAATTTAGGGTCTTCTCCGCCTTTTATCATTTTCGCAAGCCAAAATACTGCTGCATCAGGATCCGAGCCCCTCATACTTTTAATAAAAGCTGATATGGTATCATAGTGACTATCCCCATTTTTATCATATTCAATTTTTTTCTTTTGTATGCATTCTTGTGCAACTTCTATATCTATATTAATAAAACCTTCGACTTCTTCAGTTGTATCAACTCCAAGTTCAAGAGAACTTAGAGCTTTTCTTATATCTCCGTTTGAATTGTTTACTATATGGCTTAATGCTTCTTCTGTAAGATTAACTTTTTTTGTGCCATACCCATTTTCCTTGTCCGCTACAGCTTTTCTAAGAAATTTTGCAATATCTTCATCTGTAATTTTTTTAAATTCAAAAACTAATGAACGAGAAATCAAAGCCGGATTTACTTCAAAATACGGATTTTCAGTTGTAGCTCCAATTAGCACTATTGTACCATTTTCCACATAAGGAAGTAAAGCATCTTGCTGAGCTTTGTTAAAGCGATGAATTTCATCTACAAAAAGGATTGTCCTTTTGTTGTACACAGACAATTCATCAACAGCATAATTTATTTTTTCCTTAATATCTTTAATACCGCTTGTAACAGCGTTCAGGGTTGTAAAATTATTGTTAGTTGTATTTGCAATAATTCTGGCCAATGTAGTCTTGCCCGTTCCCGGCGGTCCGTAAAAAATAGCAGAAGAAAGCTTGTCAGCCTTTATAGCTCTGTTTAATATTTTTCCTTCCCCTACAATGTGTTCTTGTCCCACAAAATCTTTAAGAGCTGAGGGCCTCATGCGTTCAGCCAGGGGTCCCCTTTTTTTTATGGAATTTTCATATTGCATTTCAAATATATTCATTGTTTAACCTTCATTGGTAAAGCTTCTTACCTACTGTAAATTTAAGAGTATTTTTTTTCATTTCATTTTTGTCATAAGCCTTTAAAATAAAATACGATACTGCTAACGATGCTACTGAAGCAACAGCAGAAATCATGTCCTTGTTAGGGCTGTCAAGGAGCAATTGAACTATACCTATAGTTGCCATCATCATTAAAAACGGCACTCCGTAAAGCATGAATATCTGTTTAAACATTACTTCATTTTCTGTTGTTATTTCTACATAATCTCCAACTTCATAATCATTTGTTATATCAGTTTCAAATAAAACGTTGTTTACTTTACAACTTCCACCGCAGCTTGCACAGCTGTCTCCGCATCCGCTAGGTCTTCTTACTGAAATTGTTGCTTTGTTTCCATTTATTTTTTCTATTTTTCCTACTTGATCCATATATATTCCCTCCAGTAAAGGAACGACAAAGTGTCGTTTCCTGCATTGCTACTCTATTATTTGAATTTCCAATTCTTTTAGCTGCTTTTCAGTTACACCGCTAGGAGAATTTGTCATTAAACATGATGCACTTTGTGTTTTAGGAAATGCTATTACATCTCTTATATTGTCGCTGTCTGTTAAAAGCATCATAAATCTGTCAAGTCCATAAGCAATTCCTCCATGAGGCGGTACTCCATATTTAAATGCTTCCAGTAAATAACCGAATTTGTCATTTGCTTCTTCCTCAGTAAACCCTAAAGCTTTGAACATTCTGTTTTGCAATGTTCTGTTTGTAATACGAATGCTTCCGCCGCCTATTTCATCTCCGTTTATTACTATGTCATAAGCTTTTGCCCTCACATCTCCGGGATTAGATTCTATTTTATCTAAATCATCATCAACAGGAGCTGTAAATGGATGGTGCTTTGCAACATATCTGTCTTCTTCTTCGCTATATTCAAACAATGGGAAATCTGTTATCCATACAAGTTCAAATTTATCTTTGTCTATTAAATTTTTATCATGAGCTATTTCAATACGAAGAGCTCCCAAAGCAGTATTTACTACTGATTCTTTGTCTGCAACTATAAATACTATATCTTTCTCTTTTATTTCCAATGCAGACATTAATTCATTAATTTCATTTTCGCTTAAGAATTTAGCTATTGGTGAGTCTAATGTTGCATTTTCATATTTAAACCAAGCAAGACCTTTAGCGCCGTATGTTTTAACAAATTTTTCAAGCTTAGAAATAGCTTTTTTAGAAAATTCTTCAGAAGAACCATCTATTTTAACACATTTAATTAATCCACCATTGTCATATGTTGATTTAAATGCATTGAATTCTGAATTTTTAAATATTTTTGTAATATTGTTCAATTCATAGCCAAAACGAAGATCCGGTTTATCGCAGCCGTATTTATCCATTGCAACTTGATATGACATGCGGTTAATAGGAAGAGCTATGTCTACATTTTTAATTTCTTTAAATATTTTTTGAATTAATTTTTCATTTATGCTTATAACATCTTCTACATCAACAAATGACATTTCAATATCCACCTGTGTAAATTCAGGCTGTCTGTTTGCTCTTAAATCTTCATCTCTGAAACATCTCACTATTTGATAGTATCTGTTCATGCCTGAAACCATTAACAGCTGTTTGTAAAGCTGAGGTGACTGAGGCAATGCGTAAAAATTGCCTGGATTAACTCTGCTTGGTACAAGATAATCTCTTGCTCCTTCTGGAGTTGGTTTAGCTAAAAATGGCGTTTCAATTTCATTGAAGCCATTGTCATACAAAAAGTCTCTTATTACTTTCGAAGTCTTGCTTCTTGTTAAAAGACTTTTTTGCATGCTAGGTTTTCTTAAATCAAGATATCTGTATTTTAAACGCGTTTGTTCTGAAACATCATCATTGTCTTTTATATAAATAGGCGGAGTTTCCGCAGTATCTAAAATTTTAAGTTCATGGATATATACTTCTATTTCTCCAGTTGCCATTTCAAGATTTTTAGATTGTCTTTCTAAAACTTCTCCTTTTACAGCAATAACGAATTCACTTCTTAAACTTTCTGCTTTTTCAAAAGCTTCTTTGTTTACGTCAGTGTCAAATATAATTTGAATTAAACCTGTTATATCTCTTAAGTCGGCAAAAATCAAACCTCCGAGACTTCTTCTTTTTTGAACCCATCCCATCAGCACTACTTCTTTGCCAATATGACCTTTGTTTAATTCTCCACACATATTCGTTCTTCTGAGCGTTCCCATCGTTTCCATAATTTATCCTCCAAGGGTATAATATCAAAAAAAATAACTCATCCCATTAGGGACGAGTATAACCCGCGTTGCCACCCTACTTGGACTATAAATAGTCCCTCTCAATTAGTGGTTCTTGCTTAATAGAGGTGTCTTCACCACGAGTTAATAACAGGCTCTCATCACCCCTGTCTTGCTGGAATTAATCTGTATGGTTACTATTCCTCACGCAATTTGTTTACAATAAAATTAACACAATACAAAATATTTGTCAATACAAAAATTTAAGCAATTATTTAATGGACAACGAAATAATGAAAAATAATTAATGAGCAATGAAGTAAAGGAATTGTTCCATGTTCAATTTTCATTGCTTTGTTCCATCACAAGTTCATCCAGCGCCTTAAATGTATATCCCATCTCCTTGTACTTTGTAAGCAGCTCATCAAGTATTTCTGAATTTGTTTTTGATGTGCTGTGCAATAAAACTACAGCTCCAGGATGAATACGAGGAATTAATTTCTCAAAAGCTTGTTCTTTTGACGGCTGTTTATCTTTATACCAGTCTGCATATGCCAAACTCCAGAATATGGTTTTATAGCCAAGTTCATTTGCCATTTTAAGATTATTCTCATTGAATTTTCCTTGAGGCGGCCTGTAATACTTTGGCATATCTTCACCTGTTACTTCTTTGTACAATGCTTCCAAAGAATTCAATTCTTTTTTAAAAGATTCAATGTCAGGAATTTTTGACATATCAGGATGATTGAAAGTGTGATTAGCTACTATGTGTCCTTCCTCAATCATTCTCTTTACAAGTCCGGGCTCCTCTTCTATATAATGACCTACCAGAAAAAATGCAGCTTTAACATCATGCTTTTTTAAAGTATCAAGGATACTAGATGTATATCCGTTTTCATATCCTGCATCAAATGTAAGGTATACAACTTTTTCATCGGTTTTATCGACATAATAAGCATTGTATTTTTTTAAATAGTCATAAGTTGCATTGCCTACAGGAGCCTTTCCTTCTGAATTAAACTTTAGTCCCCAGTTAGAAATCTCTGCATAAACAGAAATGGAAAATTTATTAATTGTTTCATTAACAATTAGCCCGGCAAATAAAAGAACAACACAGCCCAAAATTATTCCAAGATTCTTTTTTTTAATATATATCAACATTTATCTCACCCCTTTATTTATTTATATAAATAATCGGACGAGATATGAATAATAAATATTTATATTTTACTGATTTGCATAATTTACCATATATTATAACTAATGCACCTTTGACATAATTGCTTAAATGAATTATAATATTTAAGTAAAATGTTTTCATATCAAATATTTAAATTAAGTTATAATTGGAGAATCCTATGCTAGAACATTTAATTGCAATTATTGTCCCAAATATCGCTCACGTTTTGGAGTTAATCGGAGTATTTATTGTTATTTATTCAGCTTTAAAAACATTTGGCAGATATGCTATACGATTTTTTAATTTTTCAGATGAAACAATTAAAATTGAATTCTCTCAAGCCTTAGCGATGGCTCTGGAATTTAAACTTGGTGCAGAAATTCTTAAAACTTTGGTTATAAGAACAATTGATGAATTAATAATACTTGCATCAATAGTTATTTTAAGAGCTGCATTGACTTTGATAATACATTGGGAAATTGAATCGGATTCAAAAAGAGCAAATCATTTTTCGAAAATCAAACAAGCTCACAAAGTATATAAAGCAATTGAAAAAGAACAAGAACCGGATGAAAACAGTCACTAGACTTTCTAGTGACTGTTTTGTATTTTATTTCGCTGCTTTTTCTAATACTGCTTTAATTATTTCCATGGATGGAACGCCTTCATGCAGTTTGACGCCATCTACAAAGAATGCAGGCACATAATAATAATCTTGTGCACTTGCTGCCTGAACATTTTTAGATTCTTCAATCAAATTAATTTCCACTTTTGAATATTCAGGATTATTTGATTTTAATTCTTCAATTATATTAAATGCCCTTCTGCAATGAGGACAATTTTCCAAATAAAATATAGTTACTTTTCTCATTGGACCTCCTTCCTGTGTAATTATTCCAGCAATTTTTTCTTTTTATCAATAATTTCATCTATTCGACTTAAGTATTCTTCTAAACTTTTAAAATTACGAACGGGCACATGTTTGTTATAATCTGTCATTATTTTACTTGAAGCCCCAATGCCGCATGCAAGTATTGTTTCCATTTCTTCAATTATAATCATATTGTATATACTTTCCTTGGATGGCAATGTGTAACCAACATTTTCTGAATTTCCTTTAATGTTTTTTTGTCTGTACATATAATATGGTTTATAACCGACTACTTGAGACTTTTCCTTTACAACATCATGCATTTTTCTTATTAAATCATAATCTTTTAACAATTCACTGCTTTCTCTGGTAAGCGCAGAATTCTTTTTGTAAGCAAGGGAATGAACTGTAATATTTTCAGGTTTCAAATTAACTACTTCTTCAATAGTGTGTTTTACATCCTGTTCATTTTCTCCCGGAAGACCTAATATAATATCCATATTAATGGATTCAAAACCTATTTTTCTTGCAATTTGGTATTTTTCAACAATATCTTCAACAGTGTGGCTTCTTCCCATTGCTTCAAGAGTTTTTCCATTCATTGTCTGAGGATTAATGCTTATTCTGTTAACTGAGTTGTTTTTCAAGCAAATTAATTTTTCTTTGCTTAATGTGTCCGGTCTCCCGGCTTCAAATGTTATTTCTTTAATTTTAGATAAATCATAAAACTTTTTAATAGAGTTGAATATTCTGTTTATTTGTTCTTCATTTAAAACAGAGGGTGTTCCTCCACCGATATATACAGTATTTAAATTTAAGTTCTTATTTAATGCAAATTCTATTGTTTTTTCAATTTCATATACCAATGTATTTAAATATGCATTAATTTTATTGTCATTGCAATTTACATAGGATGTAAACGAGCAATAGCTACACTTTGTAGGACAAAATGGAATTCCAATATATAAAATGTAAGCATTCCTTCTCCTTTAGTTTACAAAGGGGTTGCTTAATTTTTCCGATTTAATTGTAGAAGGAGAATTGTGTCCGGGATAAATTATAATATCTTCATCATATTTAAAAATTTTCTCCTGAATTGAATTAATTATTTCTTCAAAAGATCCTCCCGGGAAATCAGTTCTGCCAATTGAATTATTAAAGAGTGTATCCCCTGTCATCATTATATTTCCTACTTTAATACATATGCCGCCCTTTGTGTGTCCCGGAGTATGAATTATTTCAAATTTCAAATCAGAAAGCTGAAGCACATCGCCGTCTTTAAGCATTCCATCCGGATTTATGGAAATATTTTTACCAAATAAAATTTTAGAAAAATTAGACTGACTGTCTATTAATGCTTGTGCATCATCTGCATGAATATATACTTTCACTCCGTATTTTTCTACAAGTTCTTCAACAGCACCTATATGATCACCATGAGCATGTGTAAGAATTATCATTTTTGGTTTTACACCTAATTCAATGATTTTATTGTCAATTTTTTTAAACTCAGCACCAGGATCTATTATTGCAGCTTCCTTTGTTTCATCACTGCCTACAATATAACAATTTGAGAAATAAGATCCAACTGTCATTGCTTCAAAT
>JBASLQ010000247.1:0-4786 GCA_049656425.1 Sedimentibacter sp. | reverse complement strand
TGGGGACATTGGTTCTGATCCTAATGCAGAATATAAAACATATGAAGAAAATAAAGATAAAAATTTCAAAAAGTTATATTTTAAAAATGGCATTTTAGCGGGAGGAATACTCATAGGAGACACTTCTAAAACTGTTGATTTAGTTCAGGGATTTGAAAATAAAAAAACCATGGAAGAAATGGTTGAAAAGTTTAAAGCATAATTTATATAATTAGCTATATGAAAATACGCAGCTATGACAGCAGCGTATTTTTTTTTATTTTTGAAGACATGTTATGACAAAATATTTTTAATTAGTACTCTATAATGATTATTATGGTTGCTAGGAAAAAGATGAAAAGATTAGATTCTTTGCTGACGCTCAGAATGACGGCGCCGAAGGTTACGAATCTCAGAATGACAGTCTGGCATAAATGTGTATTTGTCAGGATAGATTGTTAATTACACATATTAACTATAACATTTTTGATTATTCTATTATTAAAAGTATGCGAGGTGGAGATGGTTTATTATATTGAATATGTCTTCGCTGAAAATTTCTTAATTGATTTTATTTTGCTTTTTATAACAGGTAAACTTATTAAAAAAATTATTATATACAGGAGGTTGATTATTGCTTCTGTCATAGGTGCTTTGTATGTTATTTTAACGGCATATATTGGCAAGGAGTTTATGACATATTTCATTGTCAAATTCAGTGTTTCAATTTTAATGTTAATGATTGCTTATGATTCTAAAGGTATTTTAGCTAATATTAGAGTTGTAGTGTGCTTTTACATAACTTCTTTAATAATGGTAGGAATTATAACATCTTTATATTATCTGGACTATGACAAGTTGACTGTTAATGCAATTGTATTGTCCATATTTATGGGATATGCAGCATTGCATTTCTTTTTTAGAGAAATAAAAGCAAGGATAGGCAAAAACAATTATATGAGGAGTGTAACTATCGGAATAAACAATAAAAGTAAAAATTTGAGGGCATATATTGACACAGGAAATGAATTGACGGACCCAATGACAGGTAAACCTGTTGTTGTTGTGAATATTGAATGCATTAGAAATATTTTAGGCGAAGATTTATATGATGGAATTTTATTCTTTTACAAAAACAAATCGAGCAATTATGAGAATTTACTAAATATAAATGATAATGTTAAGCTGAGAATTATAAAATACAACACCATAAGCAGCATTGGGGAAAAAATGATTTGTATTGTTCCTGATAATCTTGAAATAATGGATGAAGACAAAAATATTATAAACGTTGATGCAATTATTGGATTGTATCCTAAGAAAATAAGCCAGAAGGATGATTATGATGCACTGTTGTTTAAAAAATTGCTAGAATTGGAGAGTGAGGCGCATAATGAGTATGTTAAGTCATGTTAAAGATTTTTTTAATAAAATAATTAAATTTTTAATAGATAAACTGGGAACATCACAAGATATATTTTATATAGGAGGAAGTGATATTCTTCCTGCACCATTGTCTCAGGAAGAAGAAAAGGAAGTAATAAATAAGCTTAATTATTCAGAAGAAGCTAGGACAATACTGATTGAACATAATTTAAGGCTTGTGGTATACCTTGCAAAAAAATTCGAATCTACCGGCATTAATGTTGAGGATTTAATTTCTATAGGAACGATTGGACTTATAAAAGCAGTTAATACTTTTAAGGTTGAAAAAAATATTAAGCTTGCAACATATGCATCTAAGTGCATTGAAAATGAAATTTTAATGCATTTAAGACGTGTGGGCAAAGCAAAGACAGAAATTTCCCTGGATGAACCATTGAATATAGACTGGGATGGCAATGAGCTTTTACTGTCAGATATTTTAGGAACAGAAGAGGATATTGTCTTTAAGGATATGGAAAATGAAGTTGATTTAAGCCTCCTGAATGAGTCTATAAAAAAATTAAACAAAAGAGAATATATGATAATGAAATTAAGGTTCGGCCTTAACAATTCAAGAAGCTTCACTCAGAAGGAAGTGGCTGATATGCTTGGAATTTCACAGTCTTATATATCTCGCCTTGAGAAAAAGATACTTAATAGACTAAAAAAGGAAATTAACAAAGCTGTATAAAAAGCATATACCGGGAAATAATTTTAAAGGGGGATAATATTTTTAAAGGGGAAAAACGACGATGATAAACAAAGTAGTTATATGTGGCGTAAATACTTCTCAACTGCCTACAATTAAAACATCAGAAATGAGAGGTATGATAAAGAAAATCCAAGAAGGCGACAATGAGCTAAGAGAACAGTTTATTCAAGGCAATTTAAGACTTGTGCTAAGCGTAATTCAAAGATTTAATTCAAAAAACGAGCCAGTTGATGATTTGTTTCAAATCGGATGCGTTGGTCTTATTAAGGCAATTGATAATTTTGATTTGTCTCTGGACGTAAAGTTTTCTACATATGCTGTACCAATGATAATTGGTGAAATCAGAAGGTATTTAAGAGACAATAATTCAATCAGAGTATCAAGGTCAATGAAAGACACAGCATATAAAGCTTTACAAGTTAGAGAAAGGCTTACAGCAATGAATTCACAAGAGCCTACAATAGCTGAAATTGCTAAAGAAATTGGCGTTGACAAAGAAGAAATCATATTTGCGTTAGAATCTATACAAGAGCCAGTATCGTTGTTTGAACCAATTTACAATGATGGAGGGGATGCTCTGTATGTTGTGGATCAAGTCAAAGATGAAAAAAATATTGATGAAAAGTGGGTAGAAAAAATAACATTGGAGGACAGCATAAGTAATTTATCAGAAAGAGAAAGGCAAATTGTTGATATGCGCTTTTATAAAGGAAAAACTCAAATGGAAGTTGCTGATGAAATCGGCATATCTCAAGCTCAGGTTTCACGTCTTGAAAAATCAGCATTGACCCAGCTGAAAAAAGGATTTAAATAGTAAATTCTGAGGAACGCATAGCGTTCCTTTTTTACATTTTAAATTATTTGCCGGTGTCATAAATTAGTACATGTTTACATACTTTATAATATATTGGTATATCTTATAAAGGGGTGAATTTATGACTAATTACCGGGATATAATGGAAAAAGATGTTGTTAATATAAAAAATGGAGAAGTTATAGGCAAATTTGACGATGTGGAAATAGATACAAAAGTTGGAAAAATTTTAGCGTTTTACATAGAAGAAGCAAGTAAATTCATGGGAATGATGGGTAGGTCTAAAGCAAGAAGAATTAAGTGGGAAGAAATATTAAAAATAGGCATGGATGTAATAATTGTCAATGTTGATGATGAAATAAACAACAGCAGAATAAAAGATATGCTTGAGTAATCAGTGAAGAATTAATAATTAAAAATGAGATCCTCCACTCAGTTCAGGATAACAATAAAGTATGTGTCATTCTGAAGGCGAGCCTGAAGAATCTCATGTTTTTAATTATATAACAACGAATCTATGGTTCTTTTAGTCCATTCTTCTGCTGTTAAAATGGTTTCTACTGAATCAATTTCAACTGTTTTGTGTTTAAGCATAATTTGTTCGTTAATGTTTCCTATATCAAGGAAACTTATTTTTTTGTTTAAAAACAAATCAACACAAGCTTCATTTGAGGCATTGAGAACTGCAGGCATTGTGCCTCCTGCTTTTAATGCTTCAAAGGCAAGACCGAGGCATTTAAATACATTTAAATCAGGCTTTTCAAATGTCAACTTTCCTATTTCAGTCAGAGACAAACTTTTGTAGCTGTTTTTTACACGTCTAGGATAAAGAAGTGCAAATTGTATAGGAACTCTCATATCAGGAAGCCCAAGCTGTGCAATTGTTGAATGATCACAAAATTCAACTCCTGAATGTATTATGCTTTGAGGGTGAACAACAACTTCTATTTGTTCTGGTTCCACATCAAATAAAAATTTAGCTTCAATAACTTCTAATCCTTTATTCATTAATGTAGCTGAATCAATTGTTATTTTTTTTCCCATGGACCAGCTGGGATGTTTTAATGCATCTTCAATTTTCACATTTTTCAAATATTCTGTGTTTTTGCCTCTGAATGGTCCGCCTGAAGCTGTCAATATTATTTTATTGATGGATTTGTCGCTGTTTGCCATAAGACTTTGGAAAATAGCACTGTGTTCGCTGTCTACAGGAAGAATTCTGGCATTGTGCATTTTTGCTAAATCCATTATGTATCTTCCGCCTGTTACCAATGTTTCCTTGTTTGCCAATGCTATTGTTTTATGTTTTTTTATGGCAGCAACTGTAGGTTTTAGTCCAATCATTCCTGAAACTGCAGTTACTATAATTTCACTTTTATCATATTCGGCTGCTGCAATGAGACCATCCATTCCTGATAATATTTCAGTTTTTATATGACTTGGTAGCATGTTTTTAAGCAAAGATGCTTTTTTTTCATTCATGACACAGCATATTTCAGGTGAAAATTCCAGTATTTGTTGTTTTAATAATTCTATATTGTTATTTCCGGTAATGGCACATATTTTTAATTCATCTGAATGCTCGCGTACAACATCTAGAGCTTGTGTGCCTATTGAACCTGTGGACCCCAGTATACTTATGTATTTCATAATTGCTCCTTTATAATAATAAATTATTGCATTTTAGCGGATCTCTATGGTATTCTTTGCAGAATGATATGTTATTTATTTTACCATATTGTTGAAGTTTTGCAAAGGAGAAATCAATTAATTTCAAATAATATTCTGATTTTAAAATTACGAATTGTTTTTTCAAAAAAAACACTTGTAATAATTCTGAGAACAGTATATCATAT
>JBASLQ010000246.1:0-5564 GCA_049656425.1 Sedimentibacter sp. | reverse complement strand
GGAGCAATTGGTCTGTATCTGGATACTGCTGCAGCTGTATATCCTGATGAAGTAGCTGATATAATTGCTGAAGCTTTTAAATCCAAACAAGTTCTACATGTTGCATAACTTATGGAATCAGTGATGCAGTTATCAAAACTTATATTTTTACTTTTTAAAATTTCTTCATAATCTAATGAATTTTCAATCATTATGGCTATTCTGCTCATTGTTTTTACTGCTTCTGTCGGATAGCTGCCTGATGCTGTTTCTCCGGAAAGCATAATGGCATCTGATCCTTCAAATATTGCTGTAGCAACATCTGATACTTCTGCTCTTGTAGGTCTTGGATTTCTCATCATGGAATCAAGCATTTGTGTTGCTGTGATTACAGGTTTGCCGGCATCATTGCATTTTTTGATTAATGTTTTTTGAACCAAAGGCACTTCTTCAGCCGGAATTTCTACTCCCAAATCACCTCTTGCAACCATTATGCCATCAGATATTGCAATGATTTCATCTATATTTTCAACGCCTTGTCTGTTTTCGATTTTTGAAATAATCATTATGTGGTCAGCGTTTCCCTCTTCTAAAACCCTTCTTATTGCTATAACATCATCTGCTTTTCTTATAAATGATGCTGCAATAAAATCGACATCTTGTTCAATACCAAATTTAATATCGCTTATATCACTGTCTGTCAATGCAGGTAAATTTATTTTTACATTTGGAACATTTATTCCTTTTTTATTTTTAATGACTCCGCCATTATTAACTATGCATTTTAAATCTGTATCATTAATTGTTTCAATGACTTCCAGACAAATTAGCCCGTCATCAATAAGCACAATATCCCCAGGTTTAACATCACGAGCAAATTCATTATATGTAACACTTGAAATTTTTTCATCGCCAAGAATATTTCTTGTTGTAAGTATGAAATCCTGACCTTTTACAAGTTCTGCCTGACCATTTTTAAAATCTCTTGTTCTTATTTCAGGACCTTTTGTATCCAACATTATTGCTATTGAAGTTCCAAGATCTTCTCTAACTTTTTTTATTACATCTATTTTTGCTTTATGTTCCTCTTGATTTCCATGAGAAAAATTAAGTCTTGCTACATTTAATCCGTTTAAAACTAATTCTTTAAATGTATTTTCATCTTGTGATGATGGACCTATTGTACATACTATTTTTGTTTTACGCAATTTCTGCATTTGAATTTTCATCTCCTTTTTTATCTATGATAATCCGGAACGACTCGGAGTCGTTCCCCACATAATATTTGGCTATTCTGTCATTCTGAAGGCATAGCCTGAAGAATCTATATCGATAATATTTTTGTTAGCTCGTATGTTCTTTCATCAAATGTTTTTTTCATTGAAAGAGCTTCTTCAATATCCATATGGAATATTTCATTTCCTCTGACCCCAAGCACTCTGTTGGCAATTGAATTACTTAATAGACGAACTGCCTCGGCCCCCATCTGACTTCCTATTAACCTGTCAAATGCAGAAGGTGTACCTCCTCTTTGTGTATATCCCAAAACTGAATATCTGGTTCCAACTCCGGTTTTTTTCTCTATTATCTCACTTATATCCTTAGCATCTCCGGCTCCTTCTGCCAGAATAATAATGCTGTGCTTTTTGCCTCTTGCTCTTCCTTGCATTATTTTATCGCACACTTCATCTATATTATACTCAATTTCAGGAATTATAACCATTTCAGCACCTCCTGCAAGCCCTGCATAAAGAGCTATATCTCCACAGTTTCTGCCCATTACCTGGATTACATTTGTCCTTCCGTGAGATGAGGATGTATCTCTGATTTTTTCTACAGATTCCAAAACTGTTGTAAGTGCAGTAAAAAATCCCAAAGTGTATTGAGTATATGGCAAATCATTGTCAATAGTTCCGGGTATCCCTATTGTAGGAACTCCGGCTTTGCCAAGCTGCATTGCTCCCATAAATGTTCCGTCTCCGCCAATTGTAACCAGTCCATCTATGCCAAGATACTTTATATTTTTTAAAGCTTTTTTAAAACCATCTTCTTCTCGAAATTCCTTGCTTCTTGCACTTCCAAGAACCGTTCCTCCACGGTGAATAATATCTGCAACGGAAGAAAGATTCATTTCTATGCTGTCTCCTTCTACAAGACCGCTGTATCCATTTTTTATTCCTACAACATTTATATTATTATAAATTCCATACCTTACAACTGCCCTTATGGCAGCATTCATACCAGGCGCATCTCCCCCGCTTGTTAGTACTCCGATTTTTTTCATGTAAACCTCCCTATGTATAGTTGCAAATCTATTGTTATTTTACTGCTATATTGTTTTCTCCCAATATTTTCTTAAGATTATTAATTAAATTCTCATCATCTATATTTACCCAATCTTTTTCGGGTAAAACCATATTTGCATTTTCCTTTTCATTATAAATTATAACACAATCATTGCCGCTACATTTACAAATATTTGTAAATAATTCATTTTTTATTCTCATATAGTGATTTTTATCAGCAACTTTTATATATAATTTTCTTGACTTTGTATTTTTGTCACTTTTAACAGGTATAATTTTCTTAAGCTCTGTAATTTTGTTGCATATAAGTTTTGGCGCATCTTCTTCTGAAGCATTTATTATACCTTCTATTAATACAATATTGTCTTCATTTAAAACATCTTTGCAATTTTCATATACTTTAGGAAAAATTATTCCTTCCACAGTTCCATACAAATCTTCCAGTGTTATAAACGCCATCATATTGTTGTTCTTAGTTATTTTATTTTGTTTTTTAATAATTATTCCGCCAATAACAACTCTGCTGCCATCATGAAGGCTGTTGCTTTCTTCACCTGCATCTTTTAACTCAGCAATTTCACTGGAATTTGTAGTTGCTGCCTTTTCAAGCTCATCTTCATATTCAGAAAGAGGATGTCCGCTTAAGTACACTCCCACCATTTCCTTTTCCATTGCCAGCAATACTTTTTCATTGTATTCCGGAAGCTTTGGCATTTCCTCACTAAATGTAAAATTCATATCAGGTGACACAGCATTATCAAAAAGAGAAAATTGTCCTTCTATATTTTTTCTTTTTTGATTTACTACTGAATCAATTGTTTTTTCATATATGGACATTAGTTGTGATCTGTGCACTTTAAGAAAATCAAAGGCACCACACTTAATCAATGACTCTATCTGGCGTTTATTCAATACATTTTGATCAACTTTTGTACAAAAATCTGCAAAGCTGGTGAACTTTCCTTTTTTTTCTCTTGCATTTATTATATCTGCAATTACATTGGTTCCTACATTTTTTACTGCAGCCAATCCAAAACGAATTTTGCCATTTTCAACAGTGAATTTATCCCTGCTTTCATTTGCGTCAGGAGGAAGTATTTCTATGCCAAGCCTTTTGCATTCTCTTATATACAAAGATACTGTTCCGGAACTTCCCATAATACTTGAAATTAGTGCTGCCATAAATTCCACAGGATAATAATGTTTAAGCCATGCTGTTTCGTAAGCAAGTGCTGCATAAGCGACTGAATGTGCCTTTGGAAATGCATACTTTGCAAATTCAACCATTAAATCATATATTTCATTGGCCGATTTTTCATCAACACCATTATTGACAGCTCCTAAGATTGCAGGTTCTCCATTTTCAGCTGGCTTGCCGTAAATGAAGTTTTTTCTTTCTTCAAGCATTACACTCATTTTTTTCTTGCCCATGGCACGCCTTAGTAAATCCGAACGTCCCATTGTAAATCCGCCTATATCTCTAACTATCTGCATTACTTGCTCTTGATATACCATGCAGCCGTATGTTACATCCAATATTGGCTCGAGCTTTGGGTGAAGATATGTAACATTTTGAGAATTTAGCTTGTTTTTTATATATACCGGTATTTGACCCATCGGTCCGGGTCTGTAAAGGGCGTTGGCTGCTGCTATGTTTTCAAATTCTGTTGGTTTAAGTTCACTTAAAAATGCCCTCATACCTGAACTTTCAAATTGGAATATCCCTAAAGTTTCTGCGCTTGAAAAAACTTTGTAAACTTCTTTGTCTTCATACTGGCAATTGCTGAAATCTACTTTTTTATTATAGTCTTTTTCTATTAAATCTATTGCATCACGAATTACAGTCAATGTTCGAAGCCCTAAGAAATCCATTTTCAAAAGCCCAAGTTCTTCTAATTCAATCATATTGAACTGCGTTGTAATAATATCTTTATTTCTGGACAATGGCACATATTCTGTTACATCTTCTCTTGATATTAAAACTCCTGCTGCATGGGTTGAAGCATGTCTTGGAAGTCCTTCAACTTTCAGCGCCAAATTAATGAGTTTATTAACTTTTAAATCACCGTCATATAAATCCTTCAGTTCCTTGTTTTCTTCAAGAGCTCTGGAAATTGTCATTCCAAGACTCATAGGAATTTTCTTTGCTATAAAATCAACTTCTCCGTAAGATAGATTCAAAGCCCTTCCCACATCCCTGATTGCACCTTTTGCTGCCATTGTTCCGAATGTGATTATTTGCGCCACTCTTTTACTGCCATATTTTTGTTTAACATATTCAATAACTTCTTCACGACGCTCGTAGCAAAAGTCAACGTCAATATCCGGCATGCTTATTCTGTCAGGATTTAAAAATCTTTCAAAAATCAAGTTGTATTTCAATGGGTCGATGTTTGTAATTTTCATTGAATATGCAACTAAACTTCCGGCTGCCGAACCTCTTCCCGGCCCAACCATTATTTTGTTGTCTTTGGCATACTTTATGAAATCCCACACAATAAGAAAGTAGTCCACATATCCCATTTGTTCAATTATACCTATTTCATAATCAAGTCTGTTTTGAATATCTTCTGTTATATTTTCATATCTTTCTTTTAAGCCAGTCTGACATATTTCTTTGAAGTAGTTTGTCTTTGTATATTTTTCCGGAACTTTAAATTCAGGAAGATGGACTGTGTTAAAATCAAGTTCCACATTGCATCTTTCTGCAATATTGGCAGTATTTTTCAACACCTCATCAGGAAAAATCTCAGCCATTTCTTCATATGACTTTAAATAAAATTCATCTGAAGGAAATCTCATTCTGTCTTCATCCATTACATTTTTTTGCATTTGGATACATAGAAGAACATCATGAAAATATGCATCTTCTTTATTTATATAGTGCACGTCGTTTGTAGCAACCAGTTGAATGCCTGTTTCATTGCTCATTTTCATAAGTGCGGTGTTTACTTCCTGCTGCTCTTTCATACCGTGGTTCTGCATTTCAAGAAAAAAGTTGTTTTCTCCAAATATATCTTTATACATCAAAGCTGTTTTAACAGCTTCTTCGTAATTATTTTCAAGTATGCGTGTCTGAACCTCTCCTGCAAGGCATGCGCTAAGTGCTATAATACCTTTACTGTAAAGTTTTAATGTTTCATGATCTATTCTTGGTTTATAATAATATCCATCCACAAAGCCTGCTGAGCAAAGCTTAATTATGTTTTTCCAGCCTTCGAAATTTTCTGCTAGCAAAACTAAATGATACTGGCTTTTATCCTTTTGAGGGTCTTTATC
>JBASLQ010000245.1:0-1546 GCA_049656425.1 Sedimentibacter sp. | reverse complement strand
TCTAGACTTGAAAGTGGAGCATATAATCCTTCTCTTGATATGTTGATAAAAGTTGCAAAAAGTCTTGGTAAAGAAGTACACATACAACTTAGATAGTAAGCGTCAAATAACTTTGGCGGAACGGCATACGTACCATCTAGTGCGTCAAGATAAGGACGTAGTATATAGTTGGTGACTGAGAAAGGTTTAGCAAACCACTCATAGCGAGTCTTGGACATCATTGGGTAACACATCTACTAATATAAAATAGTAGCCATTGAGGCTATAAAGAGAAATAGAGGGCGAAGTCGGCGGCTAAGATAGTGTTCCGACTGCTCCTAGTTTTTACATAAATGATGGTAAACTCATAATAATAAGGTTTTTTTATCTCCAGCGAAGATCAAAGAAAGTCAAAGACCATACCAAAGCAGCAAATGGGCTGCCAGGTATGGTCTTTTTTGTCTATAACGCTAATGATAATGCTTGAGGATTAACATCCATCATCATGTCATAATGCTGTTCTTGTCCCATGAGTTCAAAAACCATCTTAAATGTTTCTTTACATTGCTCAACATCTGCAGCATTGTCTACATAGTTTAGTCCATCGCTTATACCTTTTGAACTGGAAGCAATATAGTATAGCATAGCAGAAACAAGATTAAGCTTTGATAAATCCTGTGTTCCATCTTCAAGCGTAGTAATAAACTTCTCACGATTATCAACTAACAGTCTCTTTCGTATATCAGTACTATCATAGCCACAAAGCTGAAGAAAATAATATTCTAAAATACGTCTAATTACATTTAATACAGGTATGGTTGATTTCACCTCACGATATTCACTCCATAAGGCAGCATAGGCATTTTGTACTGGATTATAGTTTTCTATTATTGATGGAGCTGATATACATGGGCGAATACAATGTGTTATTGATGAAATATTATCAATTTTTTCTATTAAGAAAAATGAAATATAATCATAGTGTTTTGTTTGGTTATAGGTAACTTCCCTGTGAAAATATGTATTGTGTGTGAGAACGAACAATTGCTTAATATAGTCACCATTTCCCGTGTTCCCTTCATAATCAATATTATTATGGCATATTTCAATCATCTCTCTAACCAGGGCACTTACAATAAATAGTGCACTGCTGTCCATACTTGAAACAGGGTCATCAATAACTACGATTTTTTCTGTTTCTGAGCCATCTGCACTTTTACTTCCTTTAACCAGATGATAAAAATATAGAAATGCGATAAAGTTTCGTTCACCTTCACTCAATTTTTCAGCAATTCTTCCATCGGGTCGTATTACTTCATAAACATTAGGGGTATCATCTTTTTCCTTTAGGTTGAAACCTTGAAATCCTGAATCTCGAAGCAAAAGATTAATGTTATCCACAGTATCTTTAGTGTTTACAACTTCTTTGCTGAGTTTTGAGATTTCATTGCCAAGTTCATATGATCTCTTTTGAGAATCTCCAATTTGTTTAGTGGTGTCTTTTAATTCTTTTTCTAAGTTTTTCTTGCTTGTATTATAACTAGAAATGTCATCCTCTAATAAAAAA
>JBASLQ010000244.1:0-2712 GCA_049656425.1 Sedimentibacter sp. | reverse complement strand
GCCTAATTACATTATATACATGCCTCTATAGTTACATATACGGGTAGAAACATACCTCTGGAAAAAGTCGTAAATAAACTTATAAATTTTACAATGTTGAAATATTAAATTTTGCATTTTTTATTGCAACATGTTGATAAAGATAAGCCCCTGGTACGAATGCCTTTCTATTTACTTTATTCTTCTGTCTTCTAACTTGTAAATTGCATCTTCCGCACGAACAGAAATTACAATTATCCTCATAACCTCATCCTTAATTTCAAGACCATATACAACTCTAATTCCAAGCTTGAGTAGTTTTATCTTATAATAACCCGCAAGTTTAGTTTCTGAATTATTCCCTAAAGGCTTACCATAACCGCCTTCGTAATTTGTCAATGGATTTTCATTCAATTTTACAAGCCATTATTCAATTTCCACTTCAATATCTTTAAGCTCATCTTTTTGTATATTGAGTTTTTTCATAAGTTGTTCATGACTAATAAAATCAGTTTCTGCTGCAGATTTTTTATGCTACCATGTTGTCGAGCCAATAAATCTTTTACTTTACATTTCTAATTATACTTTTCAGTGCTGAGCTTCTTACAAAGAATATACATTTTAAGAAATTTCTGATATAATTAATACGTAAATCAAACTAAATTAGGAGAATACAATTGGAAGAGAATAAAAACAAGTATGAAAATTTTGCTAAAATAATGTTAAAAAAATTTATACCGGCTATTACTTTAATAGTGCTTTTAGTAATTGCTAAGCATGTTATATTGCAACATTATATACAAAGCATGGATATGGTCCTCCAAGATTACGAAATAAAAGCAATTGCTCAATTGCAATTTTTAGAAAAAGCAGAAACATTGTTGTTCTTTTTAATATTATCATTGATTGTTTTTTTAACATTATTCATATTTATCCCTACACATAAGGGGTTGTCAAAAGCTTTTTATGATATCCAAGAAAGCAATGAAAACATAATGAAGTTATTTAAAATTGTTCATGGAGCAATGTTTCTGATTGAATCGGAAACCTGTGAGGTAATGCTGATGAATAAACAAGCTGAAGAACTTATTAATGTTGAATACAAAGATGGTATTTATATTAATGATTATCTTAAGTTTACATCCCGTGATTTTTGTGATGTAATTAATACAATCAAGGAAAATGAACATAAAGAAAATATGGACATTGAGTTAATCTTAAATGAAAATGAAAAGATGTATGCCATCGTTACTTCTGTAAGAACACACTTTAGCAATAAAGATGCTGTATTAATTGGATTATTCGATATATCACTTCAGAAACAATCTGAAGAAGCATTTAAAAACATAGCAATAAAAGATAATTTAACAGGTCTTTACAACCGATATTATTTTGAAAAACGAGTAAATGACAAAATAGAAGAAGCTGATAAATATGATGAACCTATTTCCATGCTTATGTTGGATTTGGATTATTTTAAAAATATTAATGACACTTATGGACATCCTGTAGGTGACGAAGTTCTGAAGCTCGCTGCAGAAACATTAAAAAAAGTAATAAGACAATCAGACTATATATTCAGAGTTGGAGGAGAAGAATTTGCTGTTTTAATGCCTAAAACAAATATAAATGCTGCAGTCATAGTAGCTGAAAAAGTTCGATTTGCGTTAGAAAGCGCTGAGCACCATGTTGCAGGAAAAATTACAGCAAGCATAGGTGTTGCAGAAAGATTGAAATTTGAAATTCTCGATGATTGGTATAAAAGAGTTGATAAAGCGCTGTACTGTGCAAAGGAAGGCGGAAGAAACTGTGTAGTTAATTATGGAGAAAATAATACTATTGCAACAGTGCATATTGAATGGAATAAAGAGTGGGATAGCGGAAACAAAGTTATCGACAAGCAGCACATGGAACTTGTTGAACTTGGAAACAGCTTGATATTTATGAATTTATCAAATTATGAATTTGATAAAGTGTTAAATCAGTTGGATAAACTCATAGAGCACGTTGTCAAACATTTCAAATATGAAGAAAATATGCTTGAAGAATTAAGTTATTCAAATTATGAAGAACATGTTGAAATACATAATAATTTGCTTGCTAAAGCAAATGAACTAAAAAAGACTTTTTTAAATGGAGAAATTAATACAGCAACTTTCTTTTCATTTGTAGTGGATGATATAGTCATAGGACATATGGTAAAAGAGGATAAAAAATTCTATGATTATGTAAAGTGCAATACTGCTGATTTAAGTGATCCTGGAACATCTACAGCTATCAATTAATACATTCTTTACTTGTATTCCCTGCCGGATGATTCTTATATAAAATAATATTGATGTGAAATTTTCTTAACATTAATAAAATTGAATATAAGTGCAGTTTTTTATTTGCTATAATTTCAATAATAGGACACCCGCTTTTATAAGTTTAAATTAGTGGTCTTTTTTTTATTGTATATTAATAATAATAACAGTATAATATAATTAATCTAAATAATAAAAAATATATAATGAAGGAGGCCTAGCAATGAAAAACAGAATTATTTCCTTAATCCTTATAATATCAATGTTTATAACTTTAACTGGCTGTGGAGGTGGCAAGCCTGCCGAAACAAATGAAAAACTCCTCATTGAAGGTATTCTTGACCAAGAGAATACATCCCTTGCATCACAAGGTGTTGAAATTGCATTTGATCCGGTAAATCTTCCCGAAGGCGCAAATGCTCGAATC
>JBASLQ010000243.1:0-1806 GCA_049656425.1 Sedimentibacter sp. | reverse complement strand
CTTATGAAGATTTGATAAATGAAGTAATAGTTCCATTAGGAAAGCCACTTATGACAAATTTAGCTTCCGGTCATGGAATGTATAAGATGGCAATTCCTATAGGTGCAACTGCCAACCTCAATACTTTCGATAATACACTGACAATCACTGAACCTACTGTAAGTCTGTAGGTATAAATATAATGACAGTTAAAAATTAAGTTAAAAATTAGTTAAAAATTAATCAGAAATAATTTAAAAATGTTGTTGACAAACTAATATCTCGATGTTATACTCATCAACAATATACAAATTAATAAGCAATATAAACGCTGTGATAAGGAGTATTACGCATTTTCAGTGATTTCAGAGAGTTGTTGGTTGGTGAAAAACAATGTCAACGAGATGCCGAACTAGCCTTGGAGCGGATTTGCCGAAACCTTATTATTAGTAGGCAGATACGAAGAGTCAATCGTTAAAGTGACAGGATATCGATTAGTAAATAATCCGTATCTTTAGAGGGCATTTCATTTTGAAATGAATAAGAGTGGTACCGCGAAAGATTATATCTTCCGTCTCTTAGGGATAGTTTCCCCTGAGAGAGGAAGATTTTTTTATTACCTTTTTCATGTGGATAACTAGCAATTAAAGTATAAAAAAAAATCTTGAGAGGTATTAAAATGGAAAAACAAAAACAATCAGTAATGAAAAACATTCAATTCACAGGTGCATTTGCAGTAGCATCTGTACTGTTCAGTTCTCATGCAGGCGGCGGCTTTGCTACCGGAAATCAAGCAACACAATACTATGTAAAGTTTGGATGGACTGCACCATTTATGGCATTAATAGCCATGGCACTTTTAACGTTAACAATTCGTGAATGTATCATCATGTATAATTCCAGAGGACTTGGAAGTTATAAAGAACTTTTTGAAACTCTTTATCATCCTTTTGACAAATTATCTATTTTGTTTGACATTTATTTTTACATTATGGTTTTATGTGCTGTAGGTGCCGTAATTGCAGGAGCTGCTTCATTGTTAACCAAGACATACAGCTTACCTTATGTATATGCTGTTCTTTCAATTGGTGTAATGTTATTAGCACTTACAATTTTTGGTGCGGCAATGGTTTCTCGTGTATCAACATTTATGTCCATAGGAATTTTAACATCTTGCGCTATAATATTTATCATGGGTATTAATGCAAAATTTCCGGAAATAAAAACAATATTTACTGTTCGTGAAAGCAGCGGCAATATATTTCAAGGGATTTTAAAGGCCTTTACCTATGCAGGTTTTCAGTCAGTAGTTATTCCCACTATGATTTCATGCGGCAAAACATTGAAGAATAAAAAGGATGTTTCTCGTTCAATGATGATTGCCTTTGTAATCAATTCTGCTGCATTAGCATTGTCCGTTATTATGCTTTTGGGGTGGTATGGAGAGTTTACAGCAGCTGGAGAATCTACACTTCCATCACTGTATATCACTAAACAGTTAGGCAGGCCATATGTATATTGGGCATACAATATTTCATTATTTCTTTGCTTTATTTCCACCGGAGTTACAACTATTTATGGATTTGTTGAGAAATTCGAAAAAATCAAAGTATTATCAGTAATCAATAAAGTTATTGTTCGAAGAATTATTGTATCAAGCTTCATTATGGCTTTATCAATGGGAATTTCCTTAGTAGGCTTGGACAAAATTGTTAAATACGGTTACGGATACATGGGATATTTGGGAATTGCAATTATAATAGTGCCATTTTTAACTGTTGGTGCTTATAAAAACCGCAAGTATTTAAAAGAAAACTATAATAATAC
>JBASLQ010000242.1:0-2148 GCA_049656425.1 Sedimentibacter sp. | reverse complement strand
GAATATTACACTAAAAGTTATGACATTCTTATAGAAGAAAAGGACATGGTTAATCTTGGAGAAATTGAAAATAAATTAGGAAAAGTTTACTTTGTCAATGAAAATTATATTAAGGCAGAAGAATATTTTTTTTGTGCATTAAATCGGTTAGAAAAAGTGAATAATAAGTTTTATACCATTGATGTATTGGTTAATATTGCAAAATTGCAAATAGAGAATAATTCAAAAGATTCATTTTATTATTATGGAAAGGCAATACAATATGCTGAAGAAATAAATGCCAAAAAAAAGTTGAGTGAAGTATGTAAAACAGTTTCGGAATATTACGAAAAAATAGGAAATTTCAGAGATGCCCTGGAATACAGCAAAAAACATTGTCGTGTGAATGAAGAAATAATGACTTCAAATTTGGGAAATAAACTTGAAATTTTAAAAATCGAATTGGGTCATTTTAAAGAAAAAAATAAATTTGGAAAAATTAAAATAATAAATCAAAGATTAGAAATGGAAATTTTAAATCAAAGAAATGAATTAGAGAAGATTAAAAAATCAAACGAAATTTTAGAGAAAAAAGCGTTCGAAGATGAACTTACCGGTATTCCAAATAGAAGGTGTATTAAATTTTATCTGAATAATATATGGGAAAAATCTTTGTTAGATGGTGATATAATAATTCTATTCATTATTGATATTGATAATTTTAAAAAATACAACGATTATTGGGGGCATTCAAAAGGAGATGAATGCCTTGTAAAAGTTGCAAATTGCATGAAAAATATACAGGTTAAACGAAAAGATTTTCTAGGAAGATATGGTGGAGAAGAATTTATATATTGTTCAAAGGGCATAAATTATGACCAAGCTTTAGAGTTAGGAAATTTAATTAGACATGAAGTTGAAAAAATAGGTTTGAATTATATGATAGATGATAAAAAAAATATGGTAACAATAAGTTTGGGTGGGGCATTAGGCAAAGCATCAGACTTTAACAGCATATCCAACATGGTCAAAATTGCCGACAAGGAACTTTATAGAGCAAAAGGAATGGGACGGAATATTACGCTTCTAAATGGTAATAGAGCTGTCTCAAACTCATAAAGAATTTGGTGAAACATTAAGTTTAGCTCAAAAAAAGGGTGTAAATGTATTGGCTCTTGATTGCGACGTAACAGAAGACAGTATAATAGCAGGAGAATTTGTTGAGGTTAGACTAAATATATAGTAAATTTTATGAAATATAAAAATATAAGAGGTGAAATAATTATGGTTACTTTTGATGATTTTGCAAAAATTGATATTAGAGTAGGAGAAATAATAAAAGCAGAAATATTTGAAAAAGCAAGACGTCCTGCTTTTAAGTTATGGGTTGATTTTGGCGATGAAATTGGAATAAAAAAATCCAGTGCTCAAATAACAGAGCTATATACAACAGATAATTTAATCGGAAAGCAAGTTTTAGGGGTTGTAAATTTTCCTCCAAGGCAAATTGCTGATTTCATATCAGAAGTTTTAATACTTGGGACGTATTCGAAAAATGGAGTTGTTCTCATTCAACCAGAGCGTTTGGTAGATAAAGGGGATAAGCTGGGATAAAATATCTTTAAGGAGCAAAGATTAAATGAATAATGGAATAATATTTGATTTGGATGGTACATTATGGGATTCGTCCAGGCAAGTTGTAGATGCGTGGAATCATGTTATAAATGAATGTGAAGATATAAATTATTCTGAATCTTTCTCCCACTCATTAAAGCGTTTCAATTCCACTTTTAATGTAGTCTAAAAAAATTTCCACACCTATAATTATAGGTTGTGGAAATTTTTTTGTAATATGCTTGCAAGGAAGGCAAAAGTTTATTCTACTGCATTTAAAACTTCTTCATCTTCCAAAATAAAGAAATTATTAAAGATGCCTAAAACTCTATAGTTGTTCTCTTTACTGTTCATAGTATATAAGCTGTACACTTTGCGGTCATCTCTTACAACTGAGCTGTCGGCTGCTATACCTGAAACAAATCCAACAATGGTTTTCTCTATTTCAGTTGACGTCTCAACATCTTCATACGACTGAACCTTAAACCACTCTTTAAAATCCTCATAAGAAGGATTTGTAGAGAATCCAATTAAAGATACTATTAACACTAAAAC
>JBASLQ010000241.1:0-2174 GCA_049656425.1 Sedimentibacter sp. | reverse complement strand
TTACTTAAAGGTAAGGCTGAATTTATTAATCAAGATACCATACAGATAAATGAAGAACAGTATAAGGCTTCTAAATATATAATTACAACTGGTTCTAGGTCTTCTATTGCTAAGATTGATGGCTTAGGATGTGTAAAATACTTAACCAATATTGAAATTATGGAGTTAGATAAGTTACCTGAAAAATTAATTATTATAGGTGGTGGCTGGATCGCTGTTGAGTTTGCTCAAATGTTTTCTATGTTTGGTTCAAAGGTTACAATTCTACAAAGAAGCGGAAGAATAGTTAAAAATGAAGAGCCTGAAATTTCTGATGCCTTAGAAAAAGCACTAAAAAACCATGGAATAAATATTGTGACAGATATTTCATTTCAAAAAGTGTATGAAGAAAATAATAGAAAGTATGTAACTGTTATAAAAGACGGGAATGAACAGACTTTTGAAGGTGACCAATTACTAATAGCCACAGGGAGAACTCCAAACTCTGATAACATGGGGCTGGAAAAGGCAGGAGTAATAGTAGATGAAAAAGGTTATATAAAAATTAATGAATATTTACAAACATCAAATCCTAATGTTTATGCGGCTGGTGATGTTATTGGAAACTATATGCTTGTTACGGTAAATGCCCATGAAGGTTCAGTAGCGGGTGAAAATGCTACTCAGAACAATATAAGAAAGCCTAACTATAAAGCAGTTCCTCATGCAATATTTACTAGCCCTCAAGTGGCATCTGTAGGACTTAAGGAATCTGAAGCTATAGAGTTAGGATTAAAAGTTAATAGTAGGACTTTAGATATGGGATTAGTCCCAAAAGCAGCTGCAATTAGAAATACTCAAGGCTTTGTAAAGATGATTATTGACAAAGATACTAAAAAGATTCTGGGGGTTCATGTTATAGGTGAGTTAGCGGCAGATATTATCCAAGAGGCAACCTTAGCATTACAATTTAATCTCACAAGCACTGATATATCAAATACTATACACGTATACCCTACTATGTCAGAAGCAATAAAACTTGTTGCGCAATCCTTTGATAGGGATATGAAAAAACTTAGCTGTTGTGCTGAATAAGTAAAGGAGGAAGACAATCAATGATTGAAAAAGAAGAAGGCAATAATCCAAATATGTCTTGCTGTGGAAATGAATCAGAATCTATAACCATAGCAAAAAAAAATAATCTATGCCCTGTATGTGAAAAACAAGGAACT
Source organism: Sedimentibacter sp. (assembly GCA_049656425.1). Lineage (GTDB taxonomy): Bacteria > Bacillota > Clostridia > Tissierellales > Sedimentibacteraceae > Sedimentibacter. Next base: position 963 of record JBASLQ010000241.1, on the reverse strand, counting down.
CTTGTAAAAAATATTACAGTAAATCATATGGTACTCAACGAGCTAACGGAGCAAGTTAGCGACAACGATTATTTTTTGTGTATGAGTGAGGAATGTGATATTACTTACTACAATACAAAATCTAATATCAAATTTAATAAACAGCAATTAAAAGTGCCCATATGGTTTAAGAAAGACGCTAATCCTAAATATGCGTGCTACTGTAGTAAAGTAACGGAGGAACAAGTTATAAATGCTGTCATAAAAGATGGTGCTACTAATATGAAAGAGGTTCTAAAGATTACGGGTGCAATGGGAAATTCACAATGTCAGAAGAAAAATCCATTAGGTAAGTGCTGCCATAAAATAATTCAGGATGCAATAGATAAGGGATTATCCATGAAATAATTTCTTTATATTAAGTTGCTTTATAAAGTTAGAACTGTAACAAAATTAATATTTTTTCTATAAATCCAAAACTAAATATAGCAATTCTAAGAGGCGAAGTCTTCGGTCAACTTATGATCGATAGGCTTCGTCTCTTTTTTATTTCAAAAACTAATAGAAGAATGGACTGAGAACAATGTCAAGATATTTCATGTATGGTACATCACTGGGAGGGATAGAGCAGCTGATGACGCTGGCACCTAATTTTCATCAAAGAAGAAGTGGAATAGTCATTAATAATCATTTTAATTGTGAAGGAGGTATTAAGAGTAGCAAATTTTTCTGGCGAACTATTTTTAAATCATAACCACGAGGGAAGATTTTATCATTCAATTCAGAAACAAGATATTGATATAGAGGATGGATTGCAAAGCTACCTTGCAGTAATATTTCTCCTAACTGCTGATGAAGTACTATGGAATATTTCAGAAACATATTTAAAAAACACTTGAATAAATGCTCATATAACTATTGACATATGAGAAAAACAATAATATAATAAATACACAACGTATGAATGTTTGCTCAAGTATTCAG
>JBASLQ010000240.1:0-2736 GCA_049656425.1 Sedimentibacter sp. | reverse complement strand
AGGCTTCCCAGGGCGTCCGGGTGACCCAAATCGTGGAAAGTGCGGCCCCGGCGCGTATGACTTATGACCCCCATAATCCGCTGGCGGATGAAAAAGGTTACGTGAGCATGTCCAACGTGGATCCGGTCGAGGAGATGGTGAACATGATTTCAGCTTCCCGCTCCTATCAGACCAATGTGGAAGTGATGAACACCGCCAAGCAGATGCTGATGCGCACCCTGCAAATTGGCCAGCAGTAATCAGGAGAAAAATCATGTCTTCAACCATCGATACGATCAATACCAACCATCAGGTTCAGACCGCTGTTCCGGCAAGCTCCAGCAAGGCTATGGAAGACCGGTTCATGACCTTGTTCCTGGCTCAGTTGCAGAATCAGGACCCCTTGAACCCCATGGAAAATGCCGAGATGACTTCCCAGCTGGCCCAGATGAACATGGTCAGTGGTCTGGAAGATCTCAATAAATCCATGCAGACCCTGCTGGGCAGCTACGACGAAGCCTTGTCCCTGCAGGCGGCAAATTTGATCGGCAAGAATGTGCTGGTGCCAGGCGAAGGGATCACGCTCACGGCGGACGGTAGTTTGTTCGGCCTGGATCTCAGCGCTCCGGCGGACAAGGTCGAAGTCATCATCTCCGATGGCAGTGGCAAGGAAGTGGCGCGCCAGAGCCTGGGACAGCAGGAGGCGGGCGCACTGGCTTTCTTCTGGGATGGCGTGGGGCTCGATGGCGAAAAGGCTGCCCCCGGCAACTATGCTTTCACGGTCGCCGCCACGCTCAACGGCGAGCCGGTCGATGCCAGTACCCTCCAGGCTGGCGCGGTTTCTGCTTTGGTCAGAGGGAAGAGTGGCTTCGAGCTTGAAGTGGCCGGGCTGGGCGGGGTGGCCCTCGACAATGTGAAGCAGGTTTTTTGATGGATCAAGGTTTGATCAGCGGATTGCACGGGAGATCATCATGGCATTCCAACAAGGTTTAAGCGGTCTCAATGTTTTTGCCAAGGCCCTCGATGTGGTCAGCAACAACATTGCCAACGCCAGTACCGTCGGCTTCAAGTCCGCCCAGGCACAATTTGCCGATGTGTATGCAGGGGCGCTGAATGGTTCTGGTGCTACCCAGATCGGTATTGGTGCAAGCATGCCGGTAGTGCAGCAACAGTTTACGCAAGGGAATATTGCGACGACGAATAATCCCCTGGATTTGGCAATTAATGGCAATGGTTTTTTTCGGCTTCAGAAAAGTGTAATTGATCAGACGGGTTACTACACGCGTAATGGTCAGTTTTATTTGAACAAAGATGGTTACATCGTTAATTCAACAAATGGTGGGTTTTTGACGGGGCTGGCCTCTCCCGATGGTATTAATATTGATTCGGCTACGACAGTCCCTTTGAGAGCCGATTCTCAGGGGCTTCTGGCTCGTCAAACAGGCTGGTCTTCAGAGATGGATTCTTCATTGGGTGGGTTGACCATAGGAGTTAATCTCGATAATAGGGATAAAAAAGCGGTAAATCTGAGTGCGGGCTCTGAATGGTCTGCACTAACGCCTTTTGCATGGGATTCCACATTCAATACAAATATGTACAACTATTCTTCGTCGGCAACGATTTATGACCAGTCTGGTGCTGCCCATACGCTGACGAATTATTATGTGCGACAGGGGGATGCAGGTACTGATTCTCGCACTTGGAATGTTTATTCGGTTGTCGATAATAAATACCTCATCTCAGAAGACCCAACCGATCTTGCGAATAATCCTACGGCAGTGGTGTCCTTCAATCCCGATGGAACATTGGTTGATCCTGTTGCGAACAACGATTATCGGATTCCCATAAATATGGCAAATACTTGGGCAGCAGGAATTCCGCCCACTTCACAGCCTCTGGATGCGAGTGGCTTCGAGTGGTTTGATCAGCCGCTTGGCACACCTGCCAACCCATATGCTTTCACGCTTAATCTCGGAGAAACTACACAATTCGGTATGGGATACAGCCGGGACAGCCTTGCGCAGGATGGTTATCCTCCTGGGACGCTGACGCGGATGAGTGTGGATGAAGAGGGTTTCGTGCTGGGTAATTACAGCAATGGTCAGACGAAATTGATGGGGCGGATAGAGTTGGTTCAGTTTGCCAACCCGAATGGTTTGCAGAGTCTGGGAGATAACCTGTGGGTTGAAACCTTTGCATCGGGTCCAGCAGAGCCTGACACGCCCGGATCTGGAACAATGGGCAAGCTCCAGTCAGGTGCCGTCGAGGAATCCAATGCAGATCTTACTCAGGAGTTGGTGGACATGATCATCATGCAGCGTAACTACCAGGCCAATGCCCAGTCGATCAAGACCCAGGATCAGATCCTGCAGACCCTGGTCAATCTGCGCTAACAAGGATAGAACGCCATGGATCGCCTGATCTACACCGCCATGACCGGGGCCAAGCATAGCTTCTTGCAGCAGGCCGGGGTAGCCCATAATCTCGCCAATGCCAGTACCCTGGGCTTCAAGGCGCAGATGCATCGTTTCCAGGCGGTCCCCGTGCTTTCCGAAGCCATGCCGAGCCGGGCCTTCGTCGTCGATGCGTCGATCCAGGATGTTTTTGATGAAGGGCCCATCCTGCGTACCGACAACCCCTTTGATGTGGCGGTCGATGGCCAGGGCTGGATTGCCGTGCAGACGCCGGATGGCGGTGAAGCCTATACCCGCGCCGGGGCATTGGAGATCAATGTCAATGGGGTGTTGCAGACCAAGA
>JBASLQ010000239.1:0-17751 GCA_049656425.1 Sedimentibacter sp. | reverse complement strand
ATTAAAAAATAGGCTGTCAATATTCTTTTCTTTATAATTATTATACATCTGTATCCATGACTTTCGATAATCAGGTCCGCCTTTAGTGTCAAAATTAGGATCATTTGCTGCATCATATAAAGTTTTTATAGCCAAATCCCGAACTTCATCTATTTTCTCTTTAATAACTATATAACGATTCAATTGCCTGTTGCTGGCTGTAGGAGAATAGCGACCGGCTTCTATTATTTTATTTAATTTATCAGTTTCTATATCCTTATTTTTAAATTGACGTATACTTCGTCTACATTTTTGAAAATATAAAAAATCATCAGGATCCAAATTTAATCTATCCTCATCTACTTCTATTATTTCATCCTTTTCATACTGTGGCATTGAAAATGAATTTTCCGGGCATATTGCTACACAATGACCGCATTCATTACATAATTCTAAATCAACTTGTGCTTTCTCACTCACCAAATCAATTGCTTTTCTCGAACAGTCCTTTACACACAATCCGCATCCGATACATGTTTCTTTGTTAATAATTACATTAGCCATATTTTACCTCTTTTATCTACTATATTTTTTATTTTTACTTATGGTTTTCCAGCAAATTGCTGAAGTAGCAGTTCGTTTAAGCTTTTTTCATCCGTTTCCAACATGTTTTTCTCCTTTAAAATCTAAAGTCAAAATTATTTGAAAAAGCTATATCCATTACTACATCATGGCGCAGTACTTCTATGCCATTCTTTTCATCATAAGCCACCAGATAATACCTCTTTGCCTTATCATATTTTTTATTCTTAAAATTGAACCTCAAACGGAATATTCTCTTTTGTGGGTCATTATCATTTTTGTCTGCCACATAGATGCACTCGTTGGAGATTTTCTCATTGTCTTCTGAAATAAAGAAGACCTTATAGCTTGCTGCCTTGACTACATCACTCACAGGTTCAGATTGAATGAAGTCAAGGGATGAAATCAAATTCGTGATCTTTTGAACCATGCTTACCAGCGTAATCTGTGCCGTATGTGTTTCTATATGTCCCTTTTCAGTCTTGACATCTATTACAGGTATAATCATTTCCTGCGGTGAAGAACCGCCGTGAACATAATTTTGACCGCCGCCTGCTACCTTAAATACATTTGAGCTTACTGGAAAAGATATAACTTTCTTGTCGCTGTTATTTAGGACTTTCCCCATAGATAATGAAACGATTCCATCATTCTGTATTGGTTGTTCTGAAATAATGAAGCGTCGATTAACAAAATCATCCTTAAATGCTCCATTAATAATTTTATCACTTTCTTGCAGCTTATCACGCTTATAAATAAAGCCATGATCTGATGTTACTATAAAGTGATACGTATTTGCGCTGGCAGACAGGCGCTTGATCAAAGTATAAATTTCATCTGTTGCTTCCTTGCAGGCAGTAAACACTTCGTTTTCTGTATTTAATTTATCACCACGGGCATCAATCTGATTGTGATAAATATATACAACATCCATTCCTGTGAAAATCTCTCTGAGTCCATCTTTCTTCATCGCTTTTAAATCATCAAATTGAACGCAATGGCTATTTGGAGAATAGTTTTTCAATATTGTTTCTCTCTGTTTCAAATCATCACAAGGCATTTCATCAACCAGCACTTTATATTCATCAGTCATTTCTAATGTCTTGTGAGGAAGAAGAGCAGCCATTCCTAACCTTGTATAAGATGGAAGCACACTAAGCATTGCATCCAGTTTTGTGGTGCATTTTTCATCACTTTGTAATTTCAAAAATAGTGAATGTCCAACTTCATAACGCATAGCATCTGAAATTATCACTACAACTTTATCCTTGCTGTAACGGATGTATTTGTTATAGAAATCCCGTTGCATTGGCAGTACAGATGACATATCCTCTTTAATCATGAGAGAGTTCCAATTATAAATAACTGTTGCCAGATAGTCATTGGAATATATGTTTTCAACCAAATCACGCAGTTTCTCGAAAAATGTATTTTCATTTAGTTGGTCATAATAGTAATAGAAATTTCGATACTTACTATCAATCATATATTCTGATGCAATATACTGATCAACAATTTCTTTGAAGCTATTTTGGTTCTTATGTTTAGAGGCAATAATTATATAATATGCATTCTCCAAAATCATATATTGGATCTTAAAGCTTTCACCGAAATGCTTTTTACATCGTTCCTGACAAATAGCAGGAATATTCAGTTCACCTAACTTTGCACCTGTATCCTCATTTAAAAGTCTTTCATTTAGCCATTTTATTATGAAACTATCAAGCACTGCAAAGGTATCACAGGCAATTAAAGTTTCTGGATTATAAACCTCAAAAGCAGTGGCTGCATATAGTCTGTTTGCAACATAAGAAGAAATTTTATTATATAGTTCCCTATACTGCATATTGTTCATTAAGCTATCAAGGAATGCAATAATATTCCCTGATTTATATGACACAAAACTTTTCCATGATTGCGGAAGTTCACCATAGATATACCTGTCTGTGTATGTAACAAACATCGTAATTACTAACTTTTCAAGAGTAGGATGCACATCTGTATATCCGAACTGTTCTTCGCAAAGTCTCCAAAATGCAGCAAGAAGATCGTATTTTTCAAATTCTGCAAGAAATTTATTTTCTTCAAGGCTGTCATCAGTAAGAATAATACGAACAACTTCATCAAATGAAGCAGTTCTTGTTTTGCAAAGAACACTCATAAGAGCAATTTCAATAGTTTCTCTTGTAAAATTCTCAATCTCCAAATCATAGAATCTTTGAGTTCTGTCCTTTGCTCCAAAGAACTTTATATATTTTTGAATAACAGGTTTATATTTAGTATCTATTCCAAGATCAACTGTAAGCAAAGATGCGCGATCTGCAAAAAACTGTTTGGAGTAAAGCAGTGTATCCTCTAAATGGTTGTCTCTCACATTAGGCTTTGGAAATGGTGCATAAATCAAATAATTTGTAGTACGGTCCAATCGTTCCAAGAAATATTTTGTATAGAACTGATTGTCCTTCTCCAAATGATAAACCTTGGCGTTTACCAGCTCCAATGCATCAATATCTTCAGTAAACTCAGCCTTGTCATCATACCAAAATACCAATTTACGGGTTTCTCCTGTAAACTCAGAATTGAGTTTGCCTGTTATTTGTTTTAAGTTAAGTTCAGTCATTATTTCAACCTACTTTCAATACTATATTTTTGCCAGAACTTCAAGCTTATTGCCGTCAGTGTCAGTTTGAACTTTTTCGTAGTTTACTTTTACACCGTCATCCAAATCAATTGCTATACGCGCAAGAGCCAAGTGAGCAATCTTCTCATCATATTCTTTTGTTTCTTTTAGTTGTTTTACAAGTTTTTCTTTTCGTTTTGTTGCAGCTGAAACTTCTCTTGTATTATTACTGTTTTCTATAGTTTCCTGCATGCGAGAAATTTCGCTTTCGCAAACACGCTGCATCTTATGTAAATAATCTATACGCAAGTTACCGATTGTATCTTCATTATATCTATGCATATAGATTAAGGCCTTAAATCCATTTTGCTTTCCACTATCAAATAGCCAGTAAATAGGTCGTTTGCCTGAACCAGTTACTGAATATGTTTTGCAATGGTCTTTAAAAAATTCATTCAAGAAATAATTGCGGATAACTTCACGTGAACTATTGCCAGTATTTTCAAGAGCTTTTGCTATAAAATCAAGATTTTCTTCTAAAGTTTCTGCTCCAAAAGTCTTTTTTAAGAATGCGCAGAATAAGCCCACAACATCATCTTCAAAGTACTCCTCATCTGTAATAGGAAGTATATTATCTTTGTCTGGAATGAACGTTATGTATTTACTGTCATCCCATTCTCCACCTGCATAGACAAGACCGTCGTCATCAAGACTGTAACGACCGAATATACATCCTACGGCATAGGAAATCAAGGAGCGAATGTCACGTCCAAGATTAGCTTTGTATATTGTAACATCTTTATCTTCTATTTCAGGAGATAGTTCTTCATTTAAACTATAAACATTTATATATATACGGTTAAGTTCTATTTCGTTAGTTTTAATTTGTTTAAATCTATTTTCAGTTTCATTTTTCCAATTATCATAAGCGTCACTAATTTTATTTGTTTTATAATTAATTATTGGATGCAAATTAAAATCCCATGAGGTTTCATTACTATCCCAGTCAAGTTTAGATAAATAAATATTTTGTTCAACCAAAATGTTTATTTTACTTATATTATTTTCATCAATTATAACAGGAATTTTTGCTATATCTCCAACTTGATAATTCATTGTAGGATTAATAATTTGCATAAATAATACAGATAATTTACTGCTAAGTAACCCGCATAAATAGTATTGATATTCTTTTGTTGTAAATAGGGATGAACCAGCAACATCAAATATGAATCCCTTTGGTTGAAACCTGGCTCCAAATCTATTCCCTGAAGTAATATATGGCCAAGCTATTGACTCTTTAAAGTATTCATTTATATTTTTAATTGTTCTTGTATAGCTTCCATAGAGTTTTGCTGCATATTCCTTAACCTCTTTCCCATCATTCTTCCAATTAATTAAGTATGAAGCAGTACCATACCATTTTCTGAACCCTCCACCCTTGTTATATGGAAACCACTTAAATTCACTAACGGTCTTACCATCATTATTAAAATCAATATTATTAAATTCAACTTCATGCCACAACCTTAAAAACCTATTATTGTCTGAAGTTGCCATACCCTGTCTTGTTCTACCAAAATCAGATATTATTTTATTGTTATTAAAAATATTAATTACTTTCGACGTTACCCAATAAGCAATAGGCATTCTTGGCAATTGACAATAATCATTTTGTGAAATGATATAGAAATATCCTTTATAAACTTTATTTAAATATTCAATATTTAGCTCACTTTCTGTGCTACTTAAATTCACGTATATACCTTTATAATTAATTAACCACACTTTTCTAATAATGAAGGCAACCGTTCCAAATCCAACATCAAACCCATTATATCCAAGATGGTTAACCGAAGAAATACAAAATTTAGTTACAATATTATTACGTAGCTCTTCAAATGAAGATATAAACATCCAACTTTCTGGTGTAACCAAAGAACTGTATCCGTAAGATTTAGTTAGAGATAGTGACTTTTCAATAAAAACAGAATACATATCAGCTTTAGAAACTGAATAGTTTTGTTGTAAATAATTAACAAGCACCCCACTTATCCCACGATTCCCCATGTATGGTGGATTAGTAACTACTACATCATATTTCTCTGACATCGTATAAGCAATTTTTATCAATTTTAGAAGTTGGATCTGTGTTTCTCCCATCCCTTCTGAATCTAAAGATATCTGGCTTTGTCTATTATAACTACTAATAAATCTTATTAACAAATCCCAGTTAAGTGTTTCTACATTGATAATAGATCCATATTCTTTAGCATCTTTCATTGTATCAAGCAGGTATTGAATTTGCTTCATAGCTTTTGATTTCTCAGTATTACTCATTTCAGAGCCAAAATATTTTAGATGCTCATGTTTAATATTATTGCTTTCTTGAATTGAATGTAAATTGATGTTTATTTTTCTAAATAAAATCTTACGGTTATATTGTCTCGCTTTCATCATAACTGAAAAATAAGCCAACTGACATGCTCGATTATCTATATCAAGACCATAAATATTATTTTCTACAATGCTCTTTGCTGCATCTCGTTGGTTGTAACCATAACTTTCATAAATCTGCATTAAAACATCAAATGCATACACCAAAATATGACCACTGCCCATACAAGGATCAATGATCTTTATATCTTCTGGTTTGATTGTTTTATATACTTCACGAATTGCATCCAACTGTTTTTGAACGTCTGCTTCCTGTTTTGCTTCGTCCAAGTAGTACTTCCACTGAGACTTCAGATTATCATTTGGATGACATTCCAACCATAAGCGACCAAGGCTGTTTTCTACCATATATCGAACAATCCAGTCTGGAGTGAATAACTGGGTAGCTGAAGAAATTCTCTCTTTTGTTATCTTTACATTCTTTTTTAAAAGAGCAAAGGTCTCATCTTTAGGCTCAGTATTATAATACTGATACAGCCAGCCAATGATCTCAACCTGTCCTTCTTTAGATATATTGAAATCATCATCATCAATATCATGTATTAAATGATAAACTAAACCATCTTTATCTGTAAAAGATACATTCATCAAAAGCTCTGTATAATCATTTGTCATTTCAAACAATTCTGGCAAAACTTTATTTAGTTCATTGCACTGTTTGATAAAAAGCATACGAAATAAGTCATCTAACATATTATCAGTTTTAAGCTGCATTATACAGTCTTTTTCATAAGGCGTATAATCCAAATCAGCCTCCAAAGGATTAGTTACTAAATCTGGTTCTAACTTACCACTGCTTTCAGATGACAGAACACGAACATGTGTAGGGAGATAATCATTAACTTCCATGAAACGTACTGCAATTAATCTATTGAACCAAGTGTAAGCAACTTCTTCCACTACACTCTTATAAGCAGTCTTATAATCTTCCTGGTTTGCCTTATTTTGAATTTCTTCAACAAGTTTCTTACGCTGTTCAATTTCAAAACCTGTAATAGAGTAAGGTTCTTTCGTACCAATGTCAAAAAACTGAACTGTTGATGTAGATTGTGGCAGAGGTTTTCTAATTTCTTTTTCGGTTATTCCAAGCAACCCTGCTTTATAAGTTATATCAGCAATGAGCTTGTTTCTTGACCATATTGCAAAGTTTTTAATTGCTGTCTTATTCATTTTTGCAATCTCCTTTAAAATTCAATGTTTATAATAGTATTCTCATCAAGCTCTTTTAAAATCCGATTTTTCAAATCAGCAATATACTTATCAACATCATTAGCAGTTTCTATCTGCCATGTAGCAGCCAGGTTAACAGTCTTGATGCTTATGCTCTTTGTCTTTTTAACTTTAATCGGAGGTTTTGGATCAGGTTGTTTTCCACCACCATAGGGAGATTCAGTTTCAGCAATTTTCTTAGCAATTTGTTCATCTTTTTTTGACATTTCATTTAATAATCGAACTTTCAAGGCATCTGCTTCAACCTTAATATTCTGCAAGGTTGCTATGTTATTGCAATGCGTTGCTTTGTCACGTATTTCAGTAAACAGATTAATATAACGGTCACTAAATTCTGCCTTATAGGATTTAAAATCCAGAACTGCGAAAACCCTTGTTCTTGCGTCTGCAATTGCTGCTAGAATTGGAGCTTCCATGACTGACAGTAAGTTGTTGTATGCATCCGTGAACCTATCCAGCAGCTCAGGCAATTTTGGGATATCGATGTAAGGTGATTCCTTATGTAGAATGACCTTTATTGCAGCGACAAATTCTTCAACTTTTTCATCCACAATAAATGTCTTGCTTTCATTATATATATTCATTAATTTCAATGCCTTTTCAAATATGGTCTTCTGTTCACCTGCAAAGAATGTTTTTACGGGTTCATAATCCTCAGCGAAATCAAAAAAGTTATCCCTGTCTGAGCTGATTTTCTTAAAGAACTCCATTGGTGATTGTATCTGAATAACTGAACGAAGCAGGTTCTTACCATCTACAATAACTTTTTTACCTGGCAGCGGCTGGTTATTATACATAATTTCAAATTTTTCAAGCTCATTTAAAACATTTTTACTATAATCCTGAAATGACCTCATTAAAGAATCATCGTCATCATTAACACTTGAAACACCAAACATTTCCTTCATTACTTCACGAACAACTTTTTTCTGTGTATCATTTGGTCTTTCACGTTGTTCAACCAGAAGCTTTTCAACATATTCTTTCTTGGTAATATAACGAACTAAATCTTCCTCCGATTTGTTAAACAAGGTTACAATACTTCCATTAACTGTAAACGATATGTCATTATTCTTAAATAGTTTTGCTGCAAGCCATTCAACATCATCTTCAACAAAACCATATGGTGATTTCATGAAGCGGTCCTTCAAACTTTTCATGGAAGTTTTCATGTGCATTGAGGAATTTGAAGCAATAAACCCAATCATGTCATTTAAAGCATGAACATTTGGATCAGCAACTCCTTCAAGCGAAATGGACTGTTTCTTTGTTTGTTTAAACAATGCCCTGATATTCGCTTCATCCATAGCAACATCAATATAAGGCAGTTTGTGGTAAACAGTTGAAACAAGTCGTCCAAGAGCGTCATTAATACGAGATGATACTTCTTTTGAGCCAATTTGAACCTTGTCACCATTAACATATATATCAGCAGCTTTCATTGCCTCAATTAAGAATAGCTTGGCATTGTCACTTCTGTCTCTCATCTCTCTTTTCTTTGCTTCTCTAATCTCTTCAAATTTAGCGACAGTGCTGGCAGCACCAAAACGTATGTATTTTTCAATTTTGAGTGAACTTCTCAGTTCATTTAAAAATGCAGAATCATTTGGAAGCACAACAAGCACTTCCTTACCCTGTCCGGACATCATACGAAAAGTAGTTTCATCATCACCATAATCGGAACTTGGCGTTATTACACGCACGCCTATATCGTTGTTCTGATTACCTTTGTATGTACGGTCATCTATAATCTGATTGAATGCAAAGTTATATCTGCCATTAAAAGAAGGATAGCGGTATTTCTTATCTTTAAAAATATCTTCGAAAATGAGCTCTGAAGTTTTGCTTATGACCTCAGCCATTTCAACATTCTGATTTTCAATTTCACGGTTTATTTCCTGCTCTTCATTTGTCAGGAAGATATAAATATCACCATTTTTTTGAACTAATGTTTGATTAACAAGTATTTTAAGAGCTTCTTCTACTTTCTTTTTCAAAGCAATACGGTCAGTGTCAATTTCAGGAATTATAAGGCTAGTGATATTATCAACGTTGGATTTGATCTCTTTAACGTATTTAATCATAAAGAGTGTCTTCAGGACATTGACATTAAAACATTCCTCATTATGGTCAGGATTGATATAATCATTGTCCAGTGCCCTTGTGATAACACCTTTATGACTGTGATCCAGGAACTGGTGCAGTGCATCATAAAAAACATTAAACGGTATCATTGACCCTTGCTGCTCATTCATCAGTTTAACAGCTGATTCTTTAAACAATGCAAGCATTGAACGCTCACCTTCAGATAAATGCTTGCCAGATGCTCCATGTGTCCTTATTGAGGTCAAAACACTTGCAAGCAAGTTAAATTGATAAGGTACAAACGGATAAACAGCAGCAAAATCATTGCCGTCAGCATACAGTTTTTTCTCAACTCCATCATTGAAAACAATTAAGTTTTTTATAATTGTTGACTTTTGTTCATAGAGCAACCTGAGTGTCTGTTCAGCTGTCGCATTTTTATCCAAAATTCTTTTCTTGATAACTTCATCCACATTAGCAGAGGAAAGAGAAAGACGGGTATCAAAACGCCCTTGAATTTTTGAGAAATCATTTCCTTTTGTTTTAGTTACAGAATCAATATCCTGCTGGCTTGTTACCACAATCCAAACCTTTCCTTGACAAGCTGTACCCAAGTCCTCAGTCACAGTTTGCAGGTTAAGCATCAGTTTGGAATCATCGCCTATGTACTGACCAATTTCATCCACCAAAAATACTATGTGGTGATTACTACCTCTACTATCAAGATATTTCTTAACCATTTTAGCAAAATTTTCGATACTAATGCGATATGGTTCATTTGCTTTTTCACACCAGTTGCGTGCAGCTGATTCACTCATAAAATCCATTTCTGCAAGGACATCTACAATACTGTCCTGGATGAAATCAAATTTATTCCTTGATTCTTCCCAAGGCTTACCGAAATCATCTTCAAACATTTCCTTGAATTCATCATAACGTCCAGTTTCACTTAGTTGTCTTTCCAGATCTGCAAGAAATGGAATGGAACCGCAGAAACCCTGCATTTCATTGAATACCTTTAAGAAAACTGACACTATTGCATCCTTAGATTGTTTTCCTGTCATTTCGCTCTTTGAATCAATATTAAAAAGTACAACATCAGTTGGAGTACTAGCTGCAAGCTTCATATTTGCTAAAACCATAGGATCTGCTATCTTATTATCGTGAATAAAGTAATCAATGGCTTTTTTGCCGTTAACTTCCTTATTTTCAAGTATATATGAAAGAACCTTCAGGAAATGTGATTTACCACTTCCAAAAAAACCTGAAATCCATACCCCCATTTTATCAGTATTGCCATTTATTCCTTTTTTGTAACTACTAAAAAAGTCTGCAAAGTGTCTTTGCAGTTCCCGAGTAACAACATATTCCTCAAGTTCCTGTTTAATATTTTCATCATCAGCCTGTCCAACTTTAATAACACCTTTGATATCCCTATCAATTGCTTTAGCGAACATATCCTTAATTAACATTTTTCATCCCCCTAATCTACGAGCTTAAATGCCCTGTAATAATTATCATCTTTTATTTCTGAAAAAAGAACTAATTCCTGCCCATCATATTTACCTGGATAAAACAAAACCACTGGCACACGGTCTATTGCTTGATTAAGATTGTTGAGAACCTTATGTGAACGAAGAATGGGATAGCATTTTCCAATACCAACTAAGAAAACTACAGCATCTTTAGGAGTATGCTCTTGGATATACTGAACAATAAGACTGTTATCATCATTGATTTGCAATAGATTTCCTACAGCCTTAATGATCTGCTCCATTCCTTTTTTCTTTTCAAACTTGAAACACTGCTCCAAGAAGCCCTCCTTTTCTAGAAGATCAATAATAATATCATAGAGGTCGTAAACAGCAAGTTCAAACCCATCGGTTCCTTTAGAATTTTTGTTCTTCATATAATCAATTCTTTCCCTGACGACCAGCTCTTTATCTGCAGGATAATCAAATACGTAGTATCCGACTTCATTTCCAAGTCCTTTATTCTGCCTGAAACTTTCAGCCTTTATCATACGTTCAACAATATCAAGTTTTTCTTCCAAGCTATACAACTATCTCACCCCCGACAATGCTTTAAGAGTTATTTCCATGTCATTTGCCAATAGACAATCCTCTAAAGATTTATCTATGATTGGTTTTAAAATCTTACGATTTCCAATTCCTCGATCGGTCACTCCTGCTCCCATTAATATTGTTTTATATGACTTTTTAAGATTATTAAATGTCGCATCTGTCCATTTAGCAATTTTCTCGCTTTGAAGCTGTTTATTTTTGAAAAAAATGTTGAAGTCGCTGTCTGTTAATACATCAACTCCAATAATCAGCTTTTCACGATATACTTCATAAACAAAATCAAAAAATAAGCTGTCACTCTGCATAATTGCTACCAGGGCTATGATTTTCTGATTTGAAATGTCACTTTGTTCAAACAATTTATAAAAGGATTCATCCAAGCTTTTAACACGGGTAGATACTGTATTGAATATCTGGATTGCCCTGGCTTGTGTTGGCGCTGAGAAAATATTCTCTTCTAAATTCATTTCCTTGATTTCAGATATAGTCTTGCCACTGTTCAACAACTGAATAACCTTACGGAATTCAGAAAACCAGAATGAAAGCTTTACCATACCTGCGCTATATTCTTTTCTCTCCATTGATTTTCTCCATATATTTCTCTTATTGTTTATTTTACAGCACTCACTGTACAATTAACAGGACTCTTCACTACTTCCACTATATCTCCAAAATCACAATCTAAAGTACGGCATACTTTGAACAGTACTTCCATTGAAACAAATTCATTATAGCACAAGTTCTCGTAAATATAAATTCAAAAAGTATAAGAATGTGCGATATTTTGTTGTGATTGTAAATGAAAAGAATTAGGAGACGGTTATTTTTGAAATCTGCCGTCCCTTTATGTCCCGGATTCTGGTAAGGAAGTAAATTATAATAGTACCCTTTTTCATTAATAGCATAATATAGTGCAGGAGGGATGTAAATGAATAAAACAAAGTCCACAGCTATGGTTGATATGAGAGAATTCAAACGAAGCTTTGAATATAATAACATTGTAATTCTGACGCTTAACATCAGATATCCATTGATAAATATACCTCATAACAAGTCAGCTGAAGATAATATTAACAACTTGATAAACATGCAGATTAGAGAATATTATAATTATGTTTCACGAACACTGTACAACAATGCAATTGAATATTATCATGATTCTCAAACCAACAATTTTCCATTTCATGTTAATGAGGCAATTATGGAATACATCATAACATATAATGAAAATTGCTTCCTTAGTCTTTATAAAGACAAATATGAATTTACAGGCGGAGCCCACGGCAACACAATCAGAAGTTCTGATACCTGGGAAACATGCCAAGGGACATATATTCCAATGTATTGTTATTTCTATAGAGGAACAAATTATATGAATTTATTAATAAATGAAATAACAAAACAAGCAGGACAAAATTTAAATCAAAATACAGGTATTTATTTTGAAGATTATAAGAATTTAATAATAGAAAATTTTAACCCAGACAGCTATTTTTTAACTCCTTATGGCATGGTCATATATTATCAGCAATATGACATAGCCCCATATTCTACAGGCATTGTAGAATTTACAATACCATATGAGATTATTGGCTGGTATCCGTCTTGTTAAACTAATGTACATGGCTATTTTGCCAATAGGATATGTATACAACCATTACATTATAGAAAAACCTGATAAGATGATGTAAAATCAATTATCAAGTTTTTTGTTCAGAATTCTTTATTCCAGTGTCTCAATCAAAAAGCTCACCGGCCGGAAGCCGTCATTACAAGAAATCATTGCTGACTTCTTATTCTTCATCCAACCTTCGTAGATGTCTTCTCCTCCGTAGGCAAGTGTCATCACAAACGCAGACATACTTTCCCATGCACTGTCACAAAATTCTTCAGGCTTTTCCCATCCAGCATATCTAAACCAATAAATTCCAATTTGCTGTTTTCTACATTAATTACCTTCACAACAGACATTCCTATGCCATTAGGTCTATGAGGCGATCTTGTTGAATAAATACCTGCATTATTGCGTTTTTTTGAAATTAAATGTTGATATTCTGATTTGTGAAAATAAAATATAACAACTATATATGACCCTATTTCAATATCTTTTATTCCATCCTTAAATTCATCCAATATTTCTATTGTGCCTTTTTCCTTCATATTATTGATCGATTGTCTTGGCATATCAGAATCATCATTGTAATTAGTCCTGATATACCCAATTGGTTTCATATTAATTTCCATTTTATTCTCCAAATAATGCTGATAATTTCCGGTTCAACCTTACTTATAGTCTTCCTTCAAAGAAATACTTTATTGTATCTATGAACCATATTTACATTTATTATATTACTCTTTGTGACAGTTTTCAATTATTTGGTGCAAATTTCAAAATTATGTTTTAAATATAATAATGTAATTTTACAATTTCTTAAACTATAGTAACTCACCATACATTCCTGTTCATGCTAATTCACTTAAGGAATTTTTTTTAGTGCTAATAGTCATTCGACAAGAAGATAGCCCTTTGCCCACATGAATGTTAGATGACCGGATGAACATATTCAATAAATTCCCAGCTCATTTAATTAAGGCATAGGAAATTTTCCATATGAAATAGACATAAATTTACATACAATAAAAAAATTGCCAGGCATCGACCTTAATTCATACCAGGCAATTTAGCTTTTTAATTCACATGATGTATTACAAACTCAGTAATTATCACTGGTGTATCAGCTTTTATGATGCTGATTTTTTCTTCTTTATCTGTTTCAAGCAAAAATAGAGAAAATCCCTCTATTTCTCTTTTCTTCTCATGATTATCCAGATTCAAGACAAAATTGTTCATAGAAAATACAGTCACAATTTCTGAGCCTTTAAGAAGATATACGTCTCCTTGTTTCAAGATTTGCATTTTTGCAAGATTTCCGCTTTTTACTATAAAATTGTAATCTCTGCAGTCTATGGTGTTTTCTGAGAATGTGGTCCAAGAGCCATCAAAATACTCAGCTTCATATTTGTCTAAATCCCTTTTATACAGTCCTTCGTGATATACGCTCAACCTTCCTTCAAGGGGAAGAATATATCTTTGATAACCGGTAAAGTCTGAGAATTTCGATTGAGTAGATGTAAATGTAGCTGAAGAAACTCTCCACAAAAAGTCCTTTTCAGAAAAGATAGCATCTTCCGGGTATATTGTTAACTGAGTTGTTTCTCCGCCAAGCCATTTTGTAGTTTTAAAATCTTTTTTTCTAATAATTTTTTCTTTCATATTAACACTTTCCTATTATTTTATTTAAAGTTTTATCAACACTATACTTAATCAATTTTCAGCTCTTCCATTGCTTTGTTAAACTCATCGATTTTAGTTTTATCCTTTACCAATGGAAGATTAACTTCTATGTTCATTAAGCATCCATTTGTACCAATTTTTGCTAGTTCACATCCTATAACTAAATCTGAAAGGCAGTTAGGGTTTGTTTTCCCTTGTAGCTCCATACCGATATCATATACTCTTCTGCAAAGTTTTGCATTTTCCATTGGTGTTGAAGCACCTATTATTCCCGCATTTGCAATAGCTTGTTTTCTTGCTTCTTTTTCATCTTCCGTCTCTTTCGGCAATTTGTATGCATCTCTGATTACACCATAAGCATTTGCATCGTCTGATACGCCCATGAGCAATTTGTTTCTAAGTTCTTCTAATTCTTTTGCATATTCCAATTGTTTTTCTGCTTCAATACCAAAATCTTTCTTAGTAGATAGTTTGCATACCATCCCAATAAGTCCGCAAGCTAATGCACCTAATAAAGCTGATGCGCTTCCTCCGCCAACCGTAACATCATCTGTGTCCAAAATTAATTCTAATACCTCTTTGTAGTCCATATATGCCTCCAATTTTTGTGTACTTTTTTCTAATCTTTATAGTGCTTAAGACCCGCCAAAAGGCGAGTCTCAAGTTGTATAGCTCTATAAATATTTTTACTGCTCATCTAACAATCTTTTTTCCAATATTTGATTCATATTGAAGTTTTCTATTTGCAGATAATACTCTGCAACATCAATTAGAGATTTCATAGGTACTGTACCAATAACTTCGCTGCCTACTACATTAACTCCATATCTTCTTGCTTCCATTTTTATCATTTCAAAGGCTTGATAAACTGATGTTTTTTCATAGTTAACCAAATTCATTGAAACTTGAGTTTGATTTCTTTCTTCCAGTTTTAATCCAATAGCTTTTACATATCTTAGTCCACCACCAATATGTCTTACTCGCTTTGCAATTTTATCTGCAATCTCTACATTTGGTGTGTCTAGATTTACATTAAATGCTACCAGAGGAACTCTTGCTCCCACTGCTGTACAGCCACTTTTTGCGTTCATTTCTTGAGGCCCAAAATCCGGTTCCCACTCATCTTCTTTTATTTTTTCGAAGAAACCTTCGTATTGGCCTTTTCTTACACTTGCAAGATTTGTTCTGTCAGGCTTTGTTGCTGCATCTTCATATAAATATACCGGAATACCCCAGCTTCCTATTTCAGCTCCTACCTCTTTTGCAATTTTAACACATTCCTCTATCGTCACAGAAGCTACAGGTGTAAATGGAATAACATCTGTTGCTCCCATTCTGGGGTGGGCGCCTTGGTGTTTTGACATATCTATAAGCTCAGCAGCTTTTTTTGCAGAATTTATAGCAGCTTCTTTTACTTGTTCTGGAGAACCAATCATAGTAAGAACAGTTCTGTTGTGGTCTTTATCCGATGAATAGTCTAAAATTGTTATACCTTCAATTTTTCTGACTTCATCAATAATTTGTTCTACTAACGCTTCATCCCTACCTTCACTAAAATTTGGTACACATTCCATTAATTTTCTCATAAATCTCTCCATCTTCTGCCGCATTATGCCGGCATCACTATTTTAAATTATTTAGCTAAATTTTCAACAAAAGTCTTTATAAACCACACTGTTTGTGGCTGATAAATAATATCTACCAAGAAAGCCCCAACTATAGGAACTATCATCATGGCTTTACGACTCATTCCATAACGATCATTAACTGCAGTAAGATTTACTATTGCTGTAGGAGTTGCACCTAAACCATGACCTAATAAACCAGCACACATTACAGCGGCATCGTAGTTTTTCCCAAGCAAACGGAATACAACAAAATATGTAAATAACACTAAGAAAATAACTTGACACATTAATACTATAAGCATCGGGCCTGCAAGATCGGCCAATTCCCACATTTTTAAAGTCATCATAGCAATTGATAAATAAAGTCCAAGAGTAACATCTCCTATTCCTCCAACTAATGGATAATCAAACCTGTACCAACGTGTTCTTTCATTTAAATTACGAAGAATTACAGCTATAAACATTGCTCCTACGTAAGTTGGAAAATCCATATCTATTAGTTTTCCTATCCATCCTGATACTATAGTTCCAAGCGCCATACAAACAAGAATAGCAGTTACATTTTTCATAACATCAAGTCCACTCAAAGTACCACCGCTGCCAACATTTATTTCTGTAATACTTGTATCAAGGTCCTCACTGTGATCTGGTTTTAAGTTATTTTTTTCGATTAAACGACGTGCAACAGGTCCACCGACAATAACAGAAGAAATCAACCCGAAGGTTGCAGCTGCTGCTCCCACTAGCTGTCCTGAAGGATATCCCATACCTTCAAAAGTAAGACCATATGCAGCACCGGCACCATGTCCTCCAATCATTGTAATAGCACTTGATAAGAGTCCGTAAGCTGTTTCCAAACCTGTTAATCTTGAAATAATAATTCCTATAATATTTTGGAAAATAGAAACAACGCCTGCTATTAACCAATAAATAATCAATAAAGTTCCGCCTTTTTTTAACAGTGCTATACTTGCACCAAGTCCAACAGTTGTAAAAAAGGCTAACATGAAGAAAGATTGCAGTGTTGTAGTAAAATTAAAAGCAAATGCTCCTGTAGTCTTGCCTGCCCATGTAATTAACATAAATATAAATCCACCTACAACTGGCGCAGGAATGCAATATTTTTCCAAAAATTTCAAAAGACATTTAATATTCCTCCCATTTATATTATAATTCTTTATATTTTGCTCAGTTGTTTTCTTTGAAGCTTGGCAAAACCAACAACCTTGTCTCCGTCACAAGCCACTGCCAGACCCTACTCTTATTCTCTTTCCCCTCCTGAAGCTTCGCAATATTATAAACATATTTTATACCATGGTTTATTGTTTTTCATTACAATCCTCCACAGTACTATGACAATTTTATCTTCCATTCCTCTTCTTTGAATCCAACAAGCACTATATCATCTCCAACAAAAATAGGCCTTTTTACAAGCATTCCATCAGTTGCCAAAAGCTTAATTTGTTCCCCTTCTGACATATCATTCAGCTTTTCTTTAATATTTAAATCCTTGTACAATGTACCGCTTGTATTGAAAAACTTCTTTAAAGGATATCCGCTTTTCTCTATCCACTGTCTTAGTTCAATTTCAGTAGGATTGTTTTCCCTAATGGGTCTTTCTTCAAATTCAATATTATTTTCTTCCAGCCAAGACTTGGCCTTTTTGCACGTAGTTCATTTTGAGTAACATATAAATGTATTTTTCATTTTCGTATCCTCCTGTTTTGTTGTGTCAGTGGTAAAATAATTCAATGTCGCCATTTGTCTTATATAAATCACATGCTATAATCT
>JBASLQ010000238.1:0-1932 GCA_049656425.1 Sedimentibacter sp. | reverse complement strand
ATTCTGTGATTTTCAGCATTACATCACTTCCCTGATTAATAAGGGCAACTAAGGGCTTTACTTTTTCTTCAAGTGCCAATAAAGCAACTCCAAGGAATATTGCAAAGAAAATAATTTGAAGCATATTTGCAGTCGCCATTGCTTGTACAATGTTATCAGGTATCCAGGAAACTACGTTATCAATAAAATTGTAAGGGACACTTTCAACAACTGCTTCTGTGTTTAAAAACTCAGCTGTTCCCGTACCTGGACGGAAAATAAGCCCTAAGATAACGCCAACTGCAGCAGCAAATCCTGACGTGATAACAATATATAATACAAAACGCAATCCTACAGTACGAAGCTGTTTTACATCTCCCATTTTGCAAACTCCACTGGTAATACTGAAAAATACCAATGGAACAATAAGCATCTTTAATAATCTTAGAAATATTGTTCCCAAAGGTGATAGCACTCCAGCTGCCTTAGGTGAAATAAAACCGATTGCCAAGCCCACAATAATTCCGATTAAAATTTGTTGTCCAAGTGATAATTTTTTAACTTTTTCCATACATTTATTCCTCCATCGTTATTTTGCAACCATCTGCAATTTGTTTTGTAATCTTTAAAAGTTTGTGCTAGTTTTTTTAAAATGTTTTCCTTATTATAATGACCATTAATTATTAACAGCGCTGTTAATATTATTACGAAATCATTTTTCTTAATATTTATCATAATATAGTTATAAAAATTTGTAAAACGGAAAATACTGATGTATAATATCTAATAATTCGATATTATATTTTGGAGGTTGTTATGGATTATTCTTATATAGAAACATTTTTAGCAATTGCCGAAACAAGAAGTCTCACGAAAGCAGCTGAAAGACTTTTCCTATCTCAATCAACTGTTAGTTATCGTCTGAAAGTTCTTGAACAGGAAATTGGCAGCGAGCTTGTATATCGCGAACAAGGAAAAGGTTTTATAACATTAACAGTTAAAGGAGAAGAATTTATTATTTTTGCACAAAGATGGGTGTCATTATTAAGAGATACCGAATTATGGAAAGCTCATCAATCTATCTGCAAATTAAATATTGGCAGTGTCGATAGCCTAAATACATGTATATTTTATGAATTATATAAGAACATTTTAGAAAATAACTCACCTTTAACAACAAATGTAAGTTCTCATTGGACTGTGACAATTCATAAAATGATTGAAAGTTATGAACTCGATATAGGATTTGTTTTATGGCAAATTCCTTATAAAAACATAATAAGTAAACCTTTATTTAGCGAAAAAATGGTATTAATTTCTTCAAGTAAATCTAATTTTCCCAATAAGGTTCACCCTAAGGATTTAGATGCTTCGAAAGAAGTTTCATTATATTGCGGACCTATTTATAAATCATGGCATGACAGCTGGTGGGATAATTCTAACAGTCGAATTTCATCTGTAGATACTGTCTCATTGCTTAGCTCATTTACAGACTTAATTGATAATTGGTCTATTGTTCCTATTTCTATAGCGAAAAAATTAGAAAAATCAAATCAAATTGTTATTTCAGAAATTACTGAACCACCTCCAGAACGTATATGTTATCAAATTACTAATAAGCATCCTGTTCATAGCAAAATAAATGCATTGGAGATTTTTAACGCCAATCTGGAGAATTTCTTAAAAAGTGATTTTTTTACTTCTATTATATATTGATAATGGAATAAATACCACTATAAAAAGTATTATTTACAGTGTTTAGAACTCAAGTGGGTCGAGTAGACGGAGTCTCGCGACTCCAACCCCTCACAGAACCGGACTTGCCGTATTTAGGCATCCGGCTCTTCACTTCATCATTTACAATAATAGCTGTTACCAGCACCAGGTTCATATATATACACATTTATCTTTACTTTAGGTAATGGATACATCTTTAAAAATAATACATATTTA
>JBASLQ010000237.1:0-2628 GCA_049656425.1 Sedimentibacter sp. | reverse complement strand
AATATATCTTTTGCACCCATTGCTATTGCACCTTCACATGCTGCAACTGTTTATTTTGTCATTTGTTCAGCAAATTGTATATAATCATGATTTCCTAATTCTGTTTCACTCCAAGTAGTTACACCTGTTATACCTTCTATGTCTACGCTTATAAATACTTTCATTTTTTCCTCCATATTAAAGTTATTTTATTTTTTTAATAGTGACAATATATTTTCCACTTGCAGCAGCACACCTATTTTAAGGCATTTTTCATCAATATCAAAGTTTGCTGTATGTATTGGAGAATCAATTCCTTTTAAACTGTTACCACAGCCCAGGTGAAAGAATGCTCCTTTAGCGACATCTGAAAAATAAGAAAAATCTTCTGCTCCAAGGCTTGAAAATTCTTTATAAACTATATTTTCTTTACCAAGAATTCTTTCTGCATTTTCTTTTACAACATCAACTACTTCATCATTGTTAATCAATGCTTGATAGCCATCACAAAATTTAACGTTGCCTTCTCCGCCGTACGCAATGGCTGTATTTTTAACCATATCAGAAATTCTCTTTTTTGCAAAATTTCTTGTTTCATCATCTAATGCTCGAAGTGTTCCTATAATTGTAACTTCATCAGCAATTACATTATCTTTTACACCTCCGGAAATTTTTCCAAGAGATATAACTATTGAATTTAACGGAGATATATTTCTGCTTACAATTGTCTGCAAAGATGTAATAATATTGCCTGCAATAACTATTGCATCAATACCCTTGTCAGGATATGCCCCATGAGCAGATTTTCCTTTTACAACTATTTCTATTGTATCTGTTGATGCGTTTAACTTTCCATATTTAAGTTCAACTTTTCCTGCATCTATGTACGGCATTACATGAAGTCCCAAAACATAATCAACAGTTGGGTTCAGCATGCAGCTTTCTTTTACCATCCTGTCACCGCCGCCTATTGTTTCTTCAGCAGGCTGAAAGAACAGTTTTACATTTCCACTAAATGATTCTTCTGTTTCTGCTAATTCTTTCATCATTTTCGCTACGCCCAGGAGTATTGTTGTATGAGCATCATGGCCGCAGGCATGCATAACTCCGGAATTCACAGAGCAATAAGGCTGATTGCTTTTTTCATTTATAGGAAGAGCGTCAATATCTCCTCTAAGACCTACAGTCTTTCCTTTATGTTTTCCTCGAATTACACCAACGACGCCTGTTTCTGCACATGTATAATTTTCAATCCCCAAATTGTTTAAATAATCCTGAATTTTTTTTTGTGTTCTGAATTCATGTTGACTTAGCTCGGGGTTTTTATGAAAATCCCTTCTTATATCCACAAGTTCTTTATAAATCTCATTAATTTTATTTTGAATATCCATAATATCTCCTATATTAAATAATTTGTTATCTTGACTATTTTGCTATCTTTAATATATACCCTTGGAGTCCTTCTGGTAATCCTGCATACTATTTCATTTTTATTTGTTCCTGCCACTTTTGATATTTCACTAATATCCAAGGTATTGTCAGTGCCATCACCATAGATGATAGCTTCGTCTCCAACTTTAGCTTCCGAAATATCAGTTAAATCAACCATGCATTGATCCATGCATATAACTCCCAGAATAGGAGCTTGTTTTCCATGGATTGTTACAAATCCTTTATCTCTCATGTTTCTTGGATAACCGTCAGCATAACCAAAAGGCAATGTGCCTACAATTGATTTCTTGCCGGCTTTCCACAAATAATCATAACTGACACCTTCTCCTTCTTCAAGAGTTTTAATGTGATATATTTTTGTTTTAAATGTCATTGCTTGCTTTAAAACAACTGAATCATCATGGTATGATTTAAGTCCGTATATAATTGCCCCCGGTCTTATCATATTCAGCCTGTACTGAGGGTAATCAATTCCCGATATGCTGTCGCATATATGCTTGTACTTAAATGTTCTTCCTCTTGCTTCAAGTTGATTTATCACATTCATTAATTTACTGTATTGTAATTCATCTTCTTCTTTGCCAGTTAATGCAAAATGTGAGAATATTCCTTCAACTTCTACATTTTTTAAATCAAAAATTTTATTTATTTCTTCTATGCTTTCCTGACAGTCTTTATATCCCAGACGATTAAATCCTGTATCATATTTTATTTGAACTGTTGGTATTTTATTGAATTTTATTCCTAAATTATTTAAAATTTCAGCTTGTTTAAACGAAAAAATAGTTTGTGTTATTTTATTTTCAACAACGTACTCCAAATATTCATCAGGTGTATATCCCATTATGAATATTTTATAATCACTGTAATGATTCCTAAGTTCTATTGCTTCTGTTAAGGTTGCAACTGCAAGGTAGTCACCGCCGTTTTCCATTATTGTTTCTGCTATGTCAACAGCCCCATGCCCATATCCATTTGCTTTAACAACTGCTGCAATTGCCACGTCATTGCCTACAACTTCTTTTATTTTTTTCATGTTGTAAGCAATGTTGTCTAAATTTATTTCTGCATATGTATCTCTTAATAATGGCTGCATATTTCCTCCTATTAGAATTTTAGTTGGTTTTTGGGAGACTGTTCCCAGAAGTGCCGCTTTCTGTGAACATTACCTGCTTGTTGTCTGCATCTATTTTAACA
>JBASLQ010000236.1:0-5526 GCA_049656425.1 Sedimentibacter sp. | reverse complement strand
GTCAGTGGGTATTCTTTATAGCAGCAGCACTATCTCTGGGAAATGTGTATGTTGCTTATCGTGTGCAGCCTGAAAAGGAAAAAGAGGAAGCTGAAAAAATGCTGCAGGAGCTTGAGAAGAAGTAATTATTTAGTTAGGAGGAAAAATCTGGTCACCAAAATCAAAAACGACGAAGAAAAATATTATTTTACAGAACGTCTTAAAAATCAAATGGGAAAAATACATAAGTATCCATTAACCATTTTAGAAGCATCCTCTGGGTTTGGTAAGACAACTGCAGTTCGTGAATACTTCAATGTAAATTTAACGTACGTAAATTATAACTATTGGTATACTTGCGACTTGAAAACAATTAGCGAGATGGCATATAAATATGAGTATGAAATAGGATATAAACCTTCTCAAAGTATCATCTGGAAAGGAGTTACCGACTACTTAAATGAGTAGCTGCTGACTTAATGCCACATAACGAAGGAACAAAAAAACTTCAAGTCTATTTCACCCAGTAATATCAAGGACTTGCCATAATTTTGCAGTCCTTTTTTTATTTAAGGTTTCATAGATGCAACCTAATTTTTTCAGGAAATTGCGGGTGTACATAAAAAATTTACTTTCAAAACATATTTTCATTAGAATGTAAGGCGTTTATTATGATTCCGAGTCGGATTAAGATACACGTTTTTTTAAATTTAAATAGAGAAAATTATTAAGGTTGTGATGATATATGATACAGAAGTCTATGAACATTTTGTACTATTGTGTCATATATAATAAGATATATGCTGTTTTTACCTAATCTCTTACTTTACATTGAAACAATAGTAAAATCAATAAATAATATCTACTATCAGCACCTGTTAAATTTACAGCATTCTTTTGAAAGGAGATTGTATTACTTTGTGTAACAATAATAAAGAACCTATAGAAGCAAACAATCCACTAATTGCAGTGTATGGCATATATAAAAACGAGCAGAACTTTATAGAAAGGTTTTTAGAATCAGTTAAAACGGCCGATGAGATAGTCCTGTGTGACACCGGAGCAACTGACGAAACAAATAATATTATAAAAAGGTTTATTGAAAACAACCCTAATTCTAAACTTAAAATTGTTCCAATATATGTTTCTCCGTGGCGGTTTGATGACGCACGCAACACTTCCCTGTCGTTGGTAAGCCCTGAAATAGATATATGTATTTCATTAGATATAGATGAACTTCTTATGGAAAATTGGAAAGAGCATCTTATTAATCAATGGGAAGATGGTGTAACGAGATATTATCATAAATTCAAGACCTATTGGGCTGATGGAGGTATATCTGAGCATTGGCATGAAAGAATCCACATAAGGAATGGGTATACATGGAAGCTTCCGGTTGGAAGAAATACTGAAGCATATTTTACAGTTCTTGAGGCAGCGAAAAGAATCAGCAGAATCATTGATTATCATTATAACTCATCTGCTTGGGATGTCACTTTTGATGATTTCAAAGCAAACATATTTGAGCAGGCAAAAAAAGAGGGGCTTATGTTATGAGTAGATATAAAGTTGCGGTATATGCCATTTGCAAAAATGAGGCAAATTTTGTCGAACGTTGGATGGATTCAATGGGTGAATCTGATGAAATTTACGTAACGGATACAGGGTCGTCAGACGATACGGTGCAGAAGCTTAGAGATAGGGGTGCAATTGTTAATGTAATAAATCTGAGCCCTTGGAGATTTGATGTGGCAAGGAATATCTCACTAAGTTTTGTTGCAGAAGATATAGATATTTGCGTTTGTACAGATTTAGATGAGATATTGGAGCCGGGTTGGAGGGACCTCTTGGAAAGAGCATGGACAGCACAGACAACTCGCCTTAAATACATGTATACATGGAGCTTTAATCCGGATGGTACACCTGGTGTTACGTTTTGGTATGAAAAAATCCACCAAAGGAAATATTTCAGATGGGTACATCCTGTACACGAGGTTTTGCAATATTACGGAACAGAGCCTGATGTTTATACATGGGAAGAAAAAATTCAGTTAAATCATTACCCTGACCCTTTAAAATCAAGAGGGCAATACCTTGAGCTTTTAGAGATGTCGGTAAAAGAAGACCCGGATGATGACAGAAATATGCATTACCTTGGGAGAGAATATATGTTTTATGGAATGTGGGACAAATGTATAGAAACATTAAAAAAACATTTACAAATGCCGAAGGCATATTGGAAGGATGAACGTTCAGCATCAATGAGATTTATTGCAAAGGCTAATAGGGCAAAGAATGATTTTAGAGAATCTTCAAATTGGCTATATAGGGCTATAGCTGAAGCTCCTCATTTAAGAGAACCTTATGTGGAGATGGCACAGCTTGCATATGAAGAAAAAGACTGGCCGAGAGTGTATCACATGGTGGAAGAGACACTGAAAATAAAGGAAAGACCTCCCACATATATTAATGAAGCATCTTCCTGGGATTATACAATATACGATTTAGGTGCATTAAGCTGCTATGAACTTGGGCTGTATGAAAAGTCTTTAGATTATGCAAAAACAGCAGCAGAGATGGCTCCTTATAATCAAAGATTAAAGAGTAATTTAGAATTAATTAAGCAAAAATATGATAATTCATATAATACCAATTTGTAAAGCCAAAATAAATTATGATCTTTAGAGCTTTGTTTATTGAAAGTTATAGATAGCATTAATGTTGCAGTATACAACAAATGGAAAACTAAATTTAGCAGAGTAGATAACACAAAATACTTTGCTAAAAATTGTAAATCTCATACTTCTTGCCATAATCATGTAATGATGCTATTTTTAGTGGTTGTTATATGCAAAAAACTGTCATTTGACATGGCAATTAATTAATGTTATAATCATCCTACACTAATAGTAGGTGATTGTATGGCTGAGAACACAAAAAACGTTGCAAGCAACAAGGTAGCATATCATGAATATTTTATAGAAGATAAATATGAAGCTGGTATAGTGCTTGTAGGAACAGAAGTTAAATCAATAAGACAAGGAAAAGTTAACCTAAAAGACAGTTATGTAAACATAAAAGATGGTGAGGCTTATGTTTATAATATGCATATCAGTCCTTATGAAAAGGGAAACATTTATAACGTTGATCCTATAAGACCTAGAAAACTTTTGTTAAATAAAAAAGAAATTAGAAAAATGATAGGATTAGCAACGCTGAAAGGCTATTCATTAATACCGTTAAGTTTATATCTCAAAAATGGTCTTGTTAAAATGGAACTGTCTGTAGCAAAAGGCAAGAAGAATTATGACAAACGTCAGGATCTTGCTAAAAAAGATGCAGAGAGAAGAATGCTAAGACAAGACGATTAACCTATTACGGGGGCGTAAATGGTTTCGACGGGGGTATAGAAGGAAGATAAGCGAGTCGTTGCCGCAAAACAACGTTAAAAGTTGCAACAAAATATAAACGCAAAAGAAAATAATAATTTAGCATTCGCTGCGTAAGCAGTTGCTTGTTTCACTTAACCGACCTGTAGGTTAAACTGGGACATCATTTAAATCAGGGAACTGCTTAAGGGGGCTTCGACCTTAAGTTGAACAATCGAAGATAGCCGAACTTACAGCTTGACGATAGGCGGTAGGCAAGGCAAAATTTAAATTGTCGTCTGCACTCGGAGAAAATCTTTTGGAAATATTTTCGGACGTGGGTTCGACTCCCACCGCCTCCACCATACATATCGTTGGAAATTACTTTCATAAATATATAAGAAAAAGATAAAAAGATATTTAAAGCTGTGCTATTTATGATGAGTATGGCTTTTTTATATTTAGAATGTTAGAATATTAGAAATTAAAAAATAATAATATTGTAAATTCAGGAGAATTACTTATTCATTGTTATGTATTATAATCATAAAATAATCAAACTGTATATCTTGCTAATAAGTTATTGGAATATAAAAGTGTTTAGACTCAGCATCAATACTTGATAGAAAGTATGGTATATTTATATAACAAGAAATAAATTTTTATATCAGAAAAAATCATGTAACATCCTTTATAAATACGAATAGAATATTAAATGTATAAATAAAGGAAGTGATTTTTTGGCTATTAGAATTTTCATAGATCAAGGACACAATCCAACAGGATATCAAAACACGGGCGCTAGAGGGAATGGGTTAATAGAAGAAAATGTTACATATCAAGTTGGAATTTATCTGGCCAATTTGCTGGAAAATGATCCAAGGTTTGATGTTCGACTATCAAGACCTACCCCAACTACAGTTTTAGGATATAATAATACTACAAGCTTAGCAGAAAGAGTTCGTTTGGCAAATGAATGGCCGGCTGATTATTTTATCAGTATTCATGCCAATGCAAATGAAAACCCAAATATTAATGGAGCAGAAATGTATATTTATCAATATTATACACAAGCACATTGGCTTGCACAGCATATCATGAATGGGATTCTTCAATATACAGCTCTTAATGATAATGGTATAAGGGAAAATAAATCCTTATATGTACTGAGAAGAACAAATATGCCTGCAGTACTTGTAGAAATGGGATATTTGACTAATTATCATGATGCTCTTATAATAAGGGATCAGCAATGGCAAATTGCATATGGTATTTATATTGGAATTTTAAATTATTTTGGCTTTGTCCCTGCTTAAAATATTGCATAATTATATGAGCCGGAATAAAATAATCCCTTTCTCGTATAAAGTAATTGGAGATTATAACAAAGAATAAAGGTTGAAAATTAAGGTATGTATATTCAATAGCATTTGTAAGCAAGACAAAAATACCACCCAATGCTGGTCAAAAAATTGAATATTGATAAAAGTTAAGGTTATGCAATAGCTGACTTGACTTTGCAGCCCACTCACCTCCCCGTGATTTGTAGTATACCGAGTACCCTATGTTCTATTATAAAAAAAATAACGCTTAAGCAACAATTTTCATTACGTTTTGTGCCTTTTTGTTAGATATTGATATATAAAATAAAAAAACGAAGTTTGAATCGTAAACTTCGTTTTTTTATATACTCTGAAACATGACGTAAAAAAACATGGTAAATGAAATATCAATTGCGGATATAAAAACATGCCTCGCCTCCATAAAACATTTTTCAATAAATATATGATTTCTATAAAAAAATTCTAAAATAAAATATAAGAACGTATACAAAAATATATTCTTATAGTATAATCAGTTTTATTATTGTATTAAATAGAAAGGAAGGTACGCAATTGAAGACTGATTTGAAAAGAATAAAAAATGACATTGAACAATTATCAAAATTCAATTCAACACCAGGTAAAGGACTTACCAGATTTTCTTTTACTGAGGAGGATAGTGGAGCCAGGAATTATATTAAGAATGAAATGAAATCGGCAGGGCTTTGTGTGTATGAAGATTCTGCCGGAACAATCGTCGGAAGACTTCAAGGAGAAATTGAGAACGGACCAGTTGTAATGCTTGGGTCTCATTTTGATTCTGTAAAAAACGGAGGGAATTTTGACGGACCTGCAGG
>JBASLQ010000235.1:0-5258 GCA_049656425.1 Sedimentibacter sp. | reverse complement strand
GAAACAAACCCCCAAACTTCATATCTATCAATAATTTGTACCTTTTCATTTTTACTTGTGTCAAAAACAAAATCACCAGCATTATACATAATAAATAACTCCTTAATAATAATAATCCATATTGGATTTCATATCAGAAATAATAGAATCAGCATCCGGCATCATAGATTGCAAATCTAATATTAAGCAACAAAAAAACTTAATTGAATCCAACAGTTCATACCATTTCCTTAAATCTCTTTCTTTAAAAGAATGGATACAATTTCTATATTCTCTAATTGTAGTCAATTTTTGAATTTTTTCTTCATCCCAATTAACTGTTTTCATATAAAACTCTATTAAATCAAAAAGCATAATTGTGTCAAGTTTTGGTAATGTCGCTCTTGATTTAAGTTCTTTTTTTATCATGTCCTTTAGTGATCTTGCTTGTTTTTTATCTATTTCACCATTTTCTTCCATGATATTTATTACTTCAAATAATTTGTTTTTCACTTCGTCAAAATTAACATTATCCCAAATATGCCACCCAGACATTTCAAAATCAGATAGGTAAACAGATAAAAATATCTGAAGTGCTGCTTCAACAGCAGAACCTAAAGTAATCCAGCACTGCATTAAACGACCTAACTCATCAATAGGATTATCAAGACCAAACAAAGATACTATATCATAGTCTACATCCTTCAATGGAAAAGTTATTGAATTAGAAATAGCAATAAATCTATTCAAACTTGCTTCTGAAAGTAGATTTTGCATGTCTTCATTTAATGAAATTACAGCACAATTCATTGCTTTACGCTTATATTCAAATGTTTCAGCTTTAATAATACTAAGCAGATCTTCAAACCCTGCTTCTTCTATTTGTTTTGGGTATCTCATATTCCTTAACTCCTTATAATCTGCTCAAACTTATATCATAGTACATAAGAAGCTTGTCATCTTCTTGAATAACACTTTCAGGTAAGCGTTCAGCAATTTTAACAATTAAGTCATAATTTTTGTCTTTCCATAATTTTGAAAATCCAACACGAATTGCTTCTGTGCGGAAAAGTTTAAGTTTTCCTGTGGAGTTAAGATATTCTTCAAATTCTTTTAGAAGTTTCTTTTCACGCAATTTAATTACATCTGATGACTTTGCCACATCCGGAATATACCATCTACCTTCATCGTTTTGAATAAAATTATCCTCTAACAATACTGACAGTTCAGGAAGTTTTTCGTGTTTTTCAATCATTCTTATTTCCTGCATAAATTTAGGCATTATTTCAGCATAGGTTTTTGGTTTTTCGAGTTGCTGATAAAGCCATGATATTGCAGATTTTTCATCTGTCACCATTAAAGAAAACTGTATATCTTCAACATCTGTAATAATTCTCGCATTATCATATTCATTAATTTGATCATGTAAGAAATACATTCCATCACGTCGTAAAAACTTTTCTTCGAGCCCTTTATAGAAGTCCGCAGCATCAATGGGTACAGGGATATCATTCATAATATGGTATGCTACCATACGGTCAAATAATAGAAACGACTGTCTTTCAACAACCACTTCAATTTTATCGCCTTTATTTACTACTATGGGAAGCTTTTCAAGATGTTGTCTAACAAAATCCCAAGCAGTTTGATCCATTCCGGCATGAGCTAAAAAAATTCTTTTAAAACTTTCTTTTGGCTTATATGCAGTAATAATCAAATCTTGATCTACTGCTCCTTTTGCATTATATTGATTGATAGTTTTCTTTTCTTTATTCAAAATTCTAACATCTGCAATAATAAAACCCGCAACTGAAAGTGAAGATTGTATTGAATTCCAAACAGCATTTTTAGAATTATGAAACTCTATTGTAATCCATCTATTTGGCTTTAGTATCCTAAACATTTCAGAAAATGATTTTTCCATTAATTCCATGTAGTCTGAAATACTTTTATTTTGTGTTTTATTCATGATTGCTTCTTTTTTATTATTTGTTTTACATTTCAGCCAACTCTCACTTATAAAATTAAGTTCAGAGTACATTATATTTGATCCAAATGGTGGATCAATAAAAATATAATCAATAATATTATTAGGTATATTTTTCAAATTTGTTGCGGATTGCGTAGTAACGAGAGATTTTCCCTTAGCATAATGTAAATTTTTAAGTTTTTTAAATTGAAAATCCAATTGATTGAGTACATTGTTTTCTACTGATAATGCAGGTACATAATAAGTCCCAGCCATAGGACCGACCAATGCACGGCTACCATGTTCAGGCATGAATCTATTAAGTATAGTTAATTTAGGTAAAGCACTTGACAGCAAAAACATAGATTTGCTATTATCTTTAGCCAACTCATAATATTTTGAAATAACAAGTAATGTTCGATCTATATATATCTGTCTTACATAATTTACATGTGCTCTCGTAAGTTCAGTTGTCTTATCACCAACTTCAAATTTATCTAATGAAATTGGACAAATATAATTTTCGCTTTTCGCATTCTTTAAAAGCTCAATATCATTTTCTTCAGGTTTTTTATTAAATCTTTTTGAACCAATTGAATAATTAATTAAAACAGGTACTTTTTTTTGGACTTCAACAGTTTCACCACTAAAATTATCATAAACATAAGTTGTTGATCTAGTACTTTTAGCTTTGGTTAGTGCTAAATTGCATGCTTTGCAATTAAATTCTTTACTAGTTTTATTTGTTTTATTATCTACAGCAAATTCATAATAAACAAACTCATTTGAACAATTTGGACATATAAATATATCAGACCAAACAACATAATTAATATTTCCTCGGATTATATTACCTTTTATGTCAATTTGAGACTTTCCGTCAATAACATGATTAGTTAGATAGTATTTTGCTAATTGTGTTTTTAATGTTGATAAACACTTCTCAATATTTTCAATATCAGCAATCGTAATAGGTTCATTGTAATTATGTGAGATAAAAGATGCAATAGTTGATATATCAGATAATATAGGAATTCTTGCACCAATATTATTTTCTGGTTCATAATTTAAAATATTATCATTTTCAGCACACATTTGTGCTGCAACTCCTGCCATTCCTGTACCACAAAATCCATCAAATACTAAATCACCTGGATTAGTATAATGTAAAATGAACTTTTTAATAGCCTTTGGTGGTACTTTTGTATGATAACTATGTATATTATATATAAGATCATGTTTATCTTCACTTACATCAGCGGCAAAAGGCTCTCTATTATAGTCATCTGTTGCTTCATCATACGGTTTCCCATGCTTTTTTATAAAATCTTCAATAAAAGGATTTGGGCAAGCAGTATAGTAAGGAGGATTAGAAATAGCAATAATATCTTCATCTCTAGCTATTGGAAATCCTTCAATATTTCTTACCTTATCAATATCTTCTTTTGCCAGTTTCATTTTGTTCTCCTATCGTTTTACTACAATTCGTAGTTTATCTTTGTCTTTGCCTTTTGTATAAATTGAGATTATGTCCATTAGTTTTGTCTTGAATGTATCTACATCACATGGTCCAATCTCTTCAATTTCATTCATAAGTTCTTCAGTTTGAATTATGACTGGTTCAAATCCTTTTAATAGAGCATTGATACTTCCTATAAAGAAATTATCAATTGTCTTAGGAAATATTTTATTTTCTAAAAAAGAATCAATTGCTTTTCTCTGCTCTGCACTCAAATAATCTTGTTGATTAAGAACTAATGGATCAGAAATTGTATTTATTAACGTATTTGTCCATTCACTAATTAGGTTTTCTACCCTATCTTCAATAGAATCAAGTTGACCTGATACTGAAATGCCTCCTTCTCCAATTTTATATCCGCATTTCGGGCAAATATGAGATGTTTTTAACATAGCCGGTGTAAGTTCATAACATACTTTTAGATTTGCTAATGACGTTTCTATATCAACTAATTTTGCAGTTGAAAGAATACTGATGGCTTTTAATCTTTTTAGATTTGTTAGGTCTAACGAACTTATGATTTCACCTTTGCGTTGACCATCTTTTACTCCTAATCTCTTCTTTTGATGCTCTGAAAAATATATGTCTATATAAGCATCCTTAACTAGTGTAAGTTCTTGATTAACAATAATAGTAGCATTTTCACCATTCAAATCATCCGCAATTTTATCACGCAAATCTCTAAACTTTGATTTTGCAATTTCAATTTTTGATTTCAAATCTGCTCCAAGTTCCATCAGTTCTAAATTCATTATATAACCAACATTTGATATACATGTAGTTTTGAATTTATCATACTCAATAACTATTTTTGCCGATTCAATGTCTTTTCCAATCCGCTCTACTTGTTCCATCGACATACTAAAATTATTTAGCCTCGCTACTGTATTGTAGCGATTTCCAAAATTTCCAAACTCATCAATAACATGCTTTATTGATACCTTATAATCTGCTAATATGTGTTCAGCAATCAGTGGCTCTCCCCATAATTCAAATTCACCATTTAACTTTGTTAAAGATGTGACTGATTTATTTGCTATTTCTGAAGTCTTTTCTATAAGTTTTTCTAATCCTTTTTCCCTATCATTTGGATTGCTTATAAATCCTTTAGGAATATCCAAAATTTCAAATAGTCTTACGAGTTCTTTAACAGCCATATCCTTAGGTTTAGAAATATATTTAAATTCATATATGTCCAACACACTAGTCTTTGGTAGAATATCTAGGTTTGAAGCGGTTAATGTTGTTCCGTTCTTTAATCCTATAATAGCATCGCCTGAATAAACTAAAGCAATCAAAACAATTGGTAGCAATCCATAGCTAATAGCGAACTGTTTATCTAAATACTCATTAAAGCTTTCTCTATAAATATCATTAAAATTTATTACACCCTTAGGCGGTAACTTAGATAATTGATTAATGTAATAAGAAGCATACCTTGACTTACTCACATTAATTTTATCATTTTCAATCAAATTAAAACTTTCAAGCAATGCCTTAGATTGTTGGTTTGTTCTGCCTGCAAAGTGGTCGATACCGGATCTTATAGTATCTGCTTGATTCTTTAAGGTTATTTTTGTTTTGAATACAGGCATATCCGGATATTTTGATAAGAAATAATTATCAAAGCATACAGATGCTGCTACGTCTATCGTTTCTTTAAATGCAAAGTTTTTATTGTATTTATCTTTTAAAACTTCAATAAGTTGTTTCTTTACACCCATATAAATGACTTCAAAACAAGTATTCTTGTTCTCACTTAAAAAACGAGTAAGTTTTTTTCTATAAATA
>JBASLQ010000234.1:0-7904 GCA_049656425.1 Sedimentibacter sp. | reverse complement strand
GATTTAGAAAAGGTAAGGCTCCAAGACATATTATTGAAAAAAAATATGGCAAGAGCATTTTTTATGATGATGCTTTAGATTTTGCCATTCAGGAAGAATATCCAAAAGTTGTTGCAGAAAATAAACTTGATGTAATTGACAGCCCTAAAGTAGATATTGGAAAATTTGAAGAAGGCGAAGAAATAGTTATTAAAGCAGATGTGGAAGTAATGCCGGATGTTGAACTTCCAGAATATAAAGGTGTTGAAGTTGAAAAAACTGAAATAAATGTTACTGATGAAGACGTAGACAAAGAATTAAAAGCTGTTCAGGAAAAAAATGCAAGAATAGTTGAAGTAATAGACAGAACAGTAGAAAACGGAGATTTCCTTACTATTGATTATGCGGGATTTGTTGGAGAAGAACAATTTGAAGGAGGGACTGCTGAAAATCAATCTCTTGAAATAGTTTCTAACTCATTCATACCAGGTTTTGAAGAACAACTTATAGGAAAATCAAAGGATGAAGAAATTGAGGTAAAAGTTACATTCCCTGAAGATTATCATTCAGAAGATTTAAAAGGCAAGGAAGCAGTATTTAAAGTAACAATTCATGAAATTAAAACAAAAGAACTTCCTGAAATTGATGATGAATTTGCAAAAGATATAAGCGAATTTGATTCTTTAGAAGAATTAAAAGCCGATACAAGAAAAACATTAGAACAAAAAGCTGCAGATTCTTCAAAAATTGCAAATGAAAACAATGTAATTACTAAAATTGTTAATGATGCAAAAATCGAAATTCCTGAATTATTAATTCAGAGAGAAATTGATTATTTAGGAAAAAATTATGAACAACAATTTCGTCAGCAAGGATTTTCAGGCAAGGAATATGATGACATAATCAAAAATTTTGTTAATCAGTATAAAGAAGGCGCTAGAAACCAAGCTGAATTTAATGTTAAGGCAGAATTGGTTTTAGAAGCTATAATTAAAAAAGAAGAAATTAAAGTTTCAGAAGAAGAATTTTCAAAAGAAATTGAAAAAGTTGCTGAGTCTTATAATGTTGAAGCTGACAGATTAGAAGCTTTTAAAGCAAGTATGATTGAATCAAGCGCAAGCTACATTGAAGAAACATTGCAAAAAAGAAAAGTTATAGATATGCTTGTTGAAAATGCAGTGTTTGTTGAATCTGTCGAAGTAAAAGATGAAGAAATTTCTGAAGAAAGCAAATAAATTAAGATTATATTAAGATAAACAAGTACAATAATAGTAATACGAAATATAATATAGGAGGATATTAAAATGGCATTAGTTCCATATGTAATTGAACAAACGGGCAGAGGCGAAAGATCTTATGATATATATTCAAGACTTTTAAAAGACAGAATAATAATATTAAGTGATGAAGTAAATGACGCAACTGCAAGCGTAATAGTTGCACAGCTTTTATTCTTAGAATCAGAAGATCCAGATAAGGATATACAATTATATATAAACTCACCTGGAGGGTCTATAACGTCAGGTATGGCGATTTTCGACACAATGCAGTATATCAAACCTGATGTATCTACAATTTGTGTTGGAATGGCAGCAAGCATGGGTGCATTTCTCTTATTGTCAGGAGCTATAGGTAAAAGATATGCGCTACCTAATTCAGAGATTATGATTCATCAACCTCTTGGAGGGATGCAAGGCCAAGCATCTGACATAAAAATACATGCAGACAGAATAATTAAAATAAGAGATACATTGAATACAATTATCAGTGAAAGAACAGGTCAGCCTATGGATAAGGTTGAACATGATACAGACAGAGATAATTTCATGACAGCGGAGGAAGCTAAAGCATATGGCATAATAGATGATATTATAGCCAAAAGAAAATAAGGAGTGTTTTAATGAGCAAAGTAAATGAAAAACAAATTAAATGCTCGTTTTGTGGAAAATCGCAGGAGCAGGTAAGAAGGCTCATTGCTGGTCCAGATGTTTATATATGTGACGAATGTATAGAATTATGCCACAATATTGTAGATGAAGATGTAGATTTATTTGAAGAATATGATTTTACTGAACTTCCAAAACCAAAGGAAATAAAAGAAAAACTTGACGAATATGTAATCCAGCAGGACCAAGCAAAAAAAGCATTGGCTGTAGCCGTTTATAATCATTATAAAAGAATAAACTATAAAGCTAAAGATGAAGGAATAGACATTCAAAAAAGTAACATACTTTTATTAGGACCTACCGGAAGCGGAAAAACATATTTAGCCCAAACACTGGCAAAATTGTTAAATGTTCCATTTGCTATTGCAGATGCAACATCATTGACAGAAGCCGGATATGTTGGGGAAGATGTTGAAAACATATTGTTGAAACTTTTACAAGCAGCAGATTTTGAAGTAGAAAAAGCAGAGAAGGGCATAATTTATATTGATGAAATTGATAAAATTTCACGACGTTCAGAAAATCCTTCAATAACCAGGGATGTAAGCGGTGAAGGAGTACAACAGGCACTTCTTAAAATACTTGAAGGAACTGTTGCAAATGTTCCTCCTCAAGGTGGAAGAAAGCATCCTCATCAGGAATTTATACAAATTGACACCACCAACATATTATTTATTCTTGGCGGTGCATTCGATGGTATAGAAAAAATTGTACAAAAAAGAGTAGGCAAGAAAAACATTGGATTTGGAGCAGACCTTACTGGCAACTCTTCAATGGATACAGATAAGCTTTTAAAACAAGTTCAATCACAAGATCTGTTAAAGTTTGGATTGATACCTGAGTTTATAGGCAGACTGCCCAATATTGTTGCTTTGGATAAATTAGATAAAAGTGCTTTAATTTCAATATTGACAGAACCTAAAAATGCCTTGGTAAAACAATACAAGGAATTGTTTAAAATGGATAATGTAGAGTTGGAAATTGAAAAGGAAGCGTTAGAAGAAATAGCAGAAAAAGCAATGGAAATTAATACAGGCGCAAGAGGTCTTCGTGGTATATTAGAAAGTACAATGACAGAAGTTATGTATGAAATACCATCAAGAGACGATATTATAAAATGTGTCATCACAAAAGATACAATAGCAAATAAAAGCGAGCCTAAATTAATTTTAACTAAAAAGACTTTATCTGATAGTAAAGAAAATGCTTCATAAAACTGCCTGCCTTAGCAGGCAGTTTTTAATAAGGAGAAAAATATGATTGAAA
This sequence comes from Sedimentibacter sp., assembly GCA_049656425.1. Classification (GTDB taxonomy): domain Bacteria; phylum Bacillota; class Clostridia; order Tissierellales; family Sedimentibacteraceae; genus Sedimentibacter. Next base: position 4,713 of record JBASLQ010000234.1, on the reverse strand, counting down.
ATTACGGTACAGAAAACAGAACCCTTCCTTTGATTCCTATCAGAGGCATAGGAATTTTTCCAGATACAGTGATTCATTTTGATATAGGCAGAGAAAAATCCATTAATGCTTTGGAAGAAGCCATGCTGGAAGATTCAGACATTTTTCTGACAGTTCAAAAGGAAGCTGATATAGATTCGCCAAATGAAGATGATTTTTATGAAGTTGGCGTTATTTGTAAAATAAAACAAATGTTTAAGATGCCTGGAGATAATATAAGAGTTTTAGTAGAAGGAATCAGCAGAGCTAAAATCGTTTCTATAACTCAGGAAGACCCATATTTTGAAGTGGATTTAGAAGAATATATATATAATTACGCTCTTCCTTTAAATGATAGATTAGAGGCAATGGTTCGCTTAACATTTGAAAATTTTGAAGAATATTCTTTGATATATACAAAAATTGCGCCAGATGCTATAATATCACTGAAAGAAATAAAAGATCCAGATAAATTGGCAGATGTGGTTGCATCTTATATTTATTTGAAGTCTGAGCAAAAACAATCTCTTTTAGAAAATTTCGATCCATATAAACGACTTGAATCAATAAATTCTTTTTTAGCTAAAGAAATCAAAGTTCTGCAAATAGAAAATGAAATTAGTGAAAGTGTAAAAAAACAAGTAAGTGAATTTCAAAAGGATTATTATTTAAAGGAACAAATGAGAGCTATTCAAAAAGAACTTGGTGAAGAAGAAGAAAGCACTGAATTTGAAGTTGAGGAATACTTTAAGAAAATTGCAGAAGCCAATATGCCAAAGGAAGTAAAAGAAAAAGCAGAAAAGGAAATTAACAAACTGTTAAAAATATCTTCGTCATCGCCTGATGCAGGTGTTATAAGAACATATGTTGACTGGCTTATTGATTTGCCTTGGGATAAAAAAACAAAAGATAATGCTGATTTAAGGAAAGCAAGATTAATTTTGTCACAAGACCATTATGGTCTGGAAGAAGTTAAAGAAAGAATACTTGAATATCTTGCTGTTAAACATATAAATAAAAATATGAAAGGCCCGATACTTTGTTTTGTGGGACCTCCGGGAGTTGGAAAAACTTCTATTGCAAAATCAATTGCCAGAGCAATGAACAGGAAATATGTTCGTATCTCCTTAGGCGGAGTTAGAGATGAAGCGGAAATAAGAGGACACAGAAGAACATATATTGGAGCGATTCCTGGAAGAATAATTTCATCAATTGCAAAAGCAAAAGTAAATAATCCTGTATTTTTACTGGATGAAATTGATAAGCTATCAAGTGACTATAAAGGTGACCCTGCGTCTGCATTGTTGGAGGCACTTGATCCGGAACAAAACAACACATTTACAGACCATTATATTGATGCACCATTCAGCCTGAAAAATGTAATATTTATTACAACTGCAAATTCAACATCAACAATTCCGGAGCCGCTTTTAGACAGAATGGAAGTAATCGAAATTTCTGGTTATACTGATGTTGAAAAAAGAAATATAGCTGAAAAATATCTGGTAAAAAAACAAATTGAAGAACATGGACTAAAAGAAAAACAAGTGAAAATTTCCGAGAATGCCATTAATGAAATAATAGAAAGATACACAAGAGAATCCGGCGTCAGAGGGTTAGAAAGAAATATTGGAAAACTTGTTAGGAAAGCAGCTGTTCAAATAGTAGAAAACAAGAAAAATGCAGTTGTAATCAATAGCAGTAATCTTAAAAATTATCTTGGAATACCAAAATATGATTATGATTTAGCATATGAAGAAGATCAAATTGGAGTTGTTACAGGACTTGCATGGACGCAAGTTGGCGGAGAAACTCTTTTTATAGAAGTTAACACTATGAAAGGTGATGGCAAACTGCAGCTTACAGGTAAACTTGGAGATGTAATGAAAGAATCAGCAATGGCTGCTTTAAGTTATATTAAAGCAAATGCTGAAAAATTCAATATTGATTATCAAGTATTCAAGGAAACAGATATACACATTCATGTGCCTGAGGGTGCCATTCCTAAGGACGGGCCGTCAGCAGGAATTACAATGGCTACTGCTATAATATCAGCTCTGACAAAGAAGCCTGTCAGAAAAGATGTAGCTATGACAGGCGAAATAACTATTACAGGAAGAGTTTTACCTATAGGTGGTCTTAAAGAAAAACTTCTTGCAGCTAAAAGAGCAGGCATGAAAAAAATTGTGCTCAGCTCAAAAAACAAACCTGATGTTTCCAAAATAGATTATAAAATTTTGCGTTCTATGGAAATAGTTTATGCAGACAGAATTGAAGATGTTATAAAAGAAGCTTTAAGAACAATAGACGAGCAATAGACATCAATAGAGAAGCAAAAGATTTAGCGATAGATAGACTTTGGAGTTTATTATAATGTTGTTCATCAACTGCTCAATCTATTGCTCTATCTATCGTTAAAGAAAGGGTAACTAATGATTATAAGAAAATCAGAAATAATAATATCGGCAGTAAAAAAAGAGCAATATCCGCCCACGGTAGTACCGGAAATTGCTTTTGCAGGAAAATCAAATGTTGGCAAATCATCAATGATAAATGCGCTATTAAACAGGAAAGGCCTGGCAAGAACAAGTTCTCAGCCTGGAAAGACACAAACAATAAATTTTTATAATATAAATGATATGTTTAATTTTGTAGACTTGCCTGGTTATGGCTATGCAAAGGTTTCAAAAACTGAAAAAGACAAATGGTCTCCAATGATTGATACTTTCCTTCATAACAGACCTCAGTTAAAAGAAGTCTTCTTGCTTGTTGACATAAGACATGAACCAAGTCAGAATGATCAAATTATGTACCAATGGATTAAAAGCTGCGGCTATACAGGTTATGTAATTGCTGCAAAGGCGGATAAGCTGTCAAGAATGCAACAGTTAAAATGTGTTGCTGCCATTAGAAAAACATTGGTGATAAATGATAAAAGTTTAATATATCCTTTTTCAGCTGTTTCTAAAGCAGGTGTTGAGGAAATATGGAGTTTGTTTGAAAATGTTCTGGGCATTGATAAAGAATAATGCATATTGTCGAACTTTCCATTAATTTTAATATTCATAAATGATTAAGAGCACATAAACAGGGTATATTAATTTTAATGGGAGGAATTATTATGGATTATAAATTGGAAATGAAAGTCCATAGCGATTTATGCGGTGTTAAGAAAATTGTTGAAGACATTCTTCTTAATATTAGGGACGTAATATCTGAAAACATCTTTTTTAACACAAAGATAATTCTTTACGAATTAATTATAAATGGTGTTATACACGGAAACCAAAAAGACTGTGATAAATTAATAGGCATAAATATTTTTATTGATAAATCAAGCATAGTTATTGAGGTTTCTGATGAAGGCTTAGGGGTAAGGTACAAACATAAAGATTTCGGCGAATATGATTATTCTGAATCTGGAAGAGGACTTATGCTAGTTGAAGGACTATCGGATAAATTTCATGTAGATGGAAATAGAGTAACTTGCATACAATATTTAAAATAAACATTTTAAAACAATTGTATATTTGTTATAATAGACACGATTAGTGTTTATTTTTTTTAATTAGGAGAAATTATGGACAACATTAAATAAGGTGCATCAATCTGCAGGAAGGGTTATCAGAACTGAAAATGATAAAGGTGTTGTGTTACTTATAGATTCAAGACTTTGCCAAATAACATATTTGAAATTATTTCCGGAACACTGGAGACATTATAAAAAAATAAGCAGTTCAGAAGAAGTTAAAAGAGAAATAAATTTATTTTAGAAGGAAGAGACATATGATTAATATTTTGTCAGAAAATAATGTTAAAAACGGTCAAATAATTTCCAAAAAACAATTAGAACTTTTATTGTCACAAGACAGTGCAAAAATTTATGAAGTGATAAGAGTTATTGAAGGAAAGACTGTTTTCTTAAAAGAACATTTTAATAGAATGAATGACAGCATACGTTTAAGCGGCATAAAAGGCAATTTAAAATATGATGATTTCAAAAAATCAACAGAAATGCTTATAGGGAAAAATGAATTTCAGAATTGCAATATAAGGGTTTCATATTATTTTAATGATGAACCTGTAGTGTTGTTTTATTTCGTAGAAAGCTATTATCCTTCTCAAGAATTGTTTAAAGCAGGCATACATACGGTAACTGTTAAGATGCACCGATTTAACCCAAATATAAAAGCATTTGCAAAAGAATTCAAAGACAATGTACAGAAAGTTATTGACGAAAATAAAGCTTTTGAGGCTATATTAATCAATGAAGACAATACGGTAAGTGAAGGAAGCAAGTCCAATGTATTTTTTGTCAGTAAAGAAAAACTTGTAACTTCTCCAGATGCTGCAGTGCTTTTAGGTGTTACGAGAAGCAAAGTTATTGAAGTATGCAAAAATGACGGAATTGAAGTGGAAAAACGTATTATTAAATTTGAAGAACTGGGTAATTTTGATGCGGCATTTATAACAGGAACGTCAAATGATGTGTTACCGATAAAAACAATAAATGACATTATTTATAATTCTACAGAAAATAAAGTGGTAATGAAAGCTTCACAGCTTTATTTGAATGAAATGATGAAAAATAGATAGTCGCGATATAGCTCTTGTATCTAAATTAATTGATAGTCATCAGCGGTCATATCGCAGTCTCGTTCACCAATTTATTTGCTCACTATCGTTCGCATAAAT
>JBASLQ010000233.1:0-3919 GCA_049656425.1 Sedimentibacter sp. | reverse complement strand
ATACTTATGGTAACCCATGACAGGTACTTTTTAGACAGAGTTTCCAATAGAATTGTTGAGCTTGACAAAGGAAACTTATATGCATATGAAGGCAATTATTCAAAATTTCTGGAACTTAAAGCAATGCGCGAAGAAATGGAAGTAAGCAGCGAAAGAAAAAGGCAGAGTTTATATAGAAAAGAACTTGCCTGGATTCAAAGAGGAGCAAGAGCAAGGGGAACAAAAGCAAAGGGCAGAATTGAACAATTTGAAAATTTAAAGGATGCGCTTGGCACTGATATTTCTGAAAAAATAGAATTAAATTCAGCATCATCAAGACTTGGCAAAAAAACTATTGAAATTAAAAATATTTCAAAATTTTTCGATGTAAAAAAAATAGTAGAAAATTTTGAATTTACAATTATACGAGATGCAAGGATTGGAATTGTAGGTCAAAATGGAGCAGGAAAATCCACACTTTTAAATATGATTGCAGGAAGAATAAAGCCTGATTCGGGGCATGTGGAAATTGGAAGCACTGTAAAGTTAGGATATTTTTCACAGGAATCAGAGGTTATTGATGATTCTTTAAAAGTGATAGATTATATAAAAAACATTGCAGAAATAATAGAAACACCAGACGGAACAGTATCTGCATCTCAAATGTTAGAAAGATTTTTATTTTCTCCTGATATTCAATACAATACAATCAAAAAATTATCGGGGGGCGAAAGACGACGATTATTTTTACTCAGTGTTTTAATGAAAGCACCAAATATTTTGCTTCTTGATGAACCTACCAATGATTTGGACATTGAAACTTTAACTATATTAGAAGATTATCTGGAAACATTTAACGGCGCAGTAATAACTGTATCCCATGACAGATATTTCTTGGATAAAGTTGTTAACACTGTCTTGGAATTGCCGGGAGATGGAACGGTAAGGAAGTTTAATGGCGGATATTCTGATTATGTAGAATCCAGAGCAGCAATTGAAAAGCAAAACTATCAAGATAAATCAAAGGCAGTAAAAGGAATTACCAGAGATACAAGAGAAAAACATAAAAAATTAAAATTTTCATTTAAAGAGCAGCAGGAATACAACACAATTGATAAGGATATAGCTGCATTAGAGGAAAAAATAAAAGAACTTGAAGTAAAATTGGAAAAAAATTCTACGGATTATATAAAACTTCAAGAAATAATGGAAGAAAAGCATAAAGCAGAAGAACAAATAGAAAATAAGATGGACAGATGGATTTATTTAAATGATTTGGCAGAACAAATAGATAAATAAAGAATATGAAGATGAATGATATTTAAGGCGTATAATTTACGCCCTATTGAAATATAAATTATTTGCATTACTGCATTAAAATTAAGGGGTGAGCATATGAGTGAAGTCGTATTAAAAGTTGAGAATTTAAGCAAATATTACAAAATGGGTAAAGTTACTGTAAGAGCTTTGGAGGACGTAACATTTGAAGTTAAAAAAGGAGAATTCATAGTTATATTATGGACAAGCGGCTCAGGGAAAAGTACGCTTCTTAACATAAGAAGTAAATTTAAAATACAAAAATACAGTTGTTGTAATTACTCATAATTCTTCAATTGCACAAATGTCTGATAAAGTAATCAAAATGAGAAGCGGAAAAATAACAGAAATCGTGTGTTTTCTTCCTTGAGGGTTATGGGCTTTTCAAAAAAGAGACTTTTAATATGCTTATCAGAGAAAACCTGATTATGACAATCTTGGGTATAACTTTAGGCATACCTTTAGGACTGTGGATGGTGGATTATATGGGATCAACATATACGACGGACATATATACCATGAATGAACCTGTTACAGGAAATAATATTGTTGTTTCTATAGCATTAACAATAGTTTTTATGATATTAGCTCAACTTATGATATATGCTAAAATTCATAAATTGGATTTTATGCAGGTACTTAAAAGTAGAATATTATAATGATATTGGAGGGTAAAATGAAGAATAAAAAGAAATATATAATAATATCAATTTTAATTATTACAGGGAGTATTATTGCAGTTTCATTATTTAATAATGGACAACAACCATTTGAAGGGCTGACATCAAAGGTAAAACTTGGCACTATTCAAAATACCATTGAAGAGACGGGAACTGTTTTTTCCAAAAGAGTTAATACTTTTTATTCGGATATGAGTCAAAGAGTCGAAATTCTTAATGTATCAGTAGGTGATAAAGTTAAAAAAGGTGATATAATATTAACGTATGAAAATAATTACGATTTGGAAATCGAAAGGGCTAACAAGCAAATTGATGCAATTACAGCATCATACAATGAATCTGTAAAAGGAGCAGACTTTCAGGAAATTTCAAATATGAAGTTAAATATTAACACAATTGAAAATAATTTAAGTTTTGCAAAAAGTAATTTTGAAAAAATAAAAGTTTTATATGAAAACTATGCTGTAAGCCTGGTTGAATATGAAGAAGCTGAATATAATGTGACAGCGCTGGAAAATCAGCTGCAGGAAGCAAAAAATAATTATAATTTTCTTATAAAAGACGTTTCATCAAATGTAAAAAAACAATACGAAGCACAGATTGAAGAAATAATGATTCAAATTAAAATACTTGAAAAAAATATAGAACAGTCATCAATTAAAGCTGAATTTGACGGAGTTATTACTGAATTAAATGTTCATCAAGGAAGCATGACACAATCAGGTGTACCGGTTGTTGAACTTCAAGATGAAAACAATCTTGGAGTTTATGTTGAAATATTGGCTGAAGATGCCGTTGAAGCAGTAAGCGGAATGCCATTTATAATAATGAGCTCAAATGAAGTTAAGAAGGAACTTGAAATCAGCAGAATATATCCAAAAGCACAGTCTAAAGTTTCAGACCTTGGTGTAGAACAAAAAAGAGTAAGAATCGAAGCCAATTTAGAAGACAAAGGCAGTTATAAAATTGGAACTGAAATGGATGTTGTAATTGTGCTGGAAGAAAAAAACAATGTGCTACTTGTAGACAAGGATGCAGTATATGAAAAAACTCAAAAAGAATATGTAACTGTTATAGAAGGGGATAAAGAAACAGAAAAAGAAATCACTACCGGTCTTAAGGATGACGAAAATGCAGAAGTAATTTCCGGATTAAATGAAAATGATGTTGTATTAATTGAATATTAATATTATCATAACTATAACTATATATTTAAAATGCATAAAGGAGAAATTTAATGAAATACGATTTAATAATTGTCGGTGCAGGCCCTTCAGGCATATTTACCGCATTGGAGCTAGACAGAAGAGATCCTAATAAAAAAATATTAATAATTGAACAAGGAAAACCTATTGAAAAAAGAAACTGTCCAAAAGATAAAACAAAAAAATGTATTAACTGCATGCCATTTTGTAATATTACAACAGGCTTTTCAGGAGCGGGGGCATTTTCAGACGGGAAACTTTCTTTGAGCCCTGAAGTTGGTGGAGACCTTCCTGATATGATTGGATATGATTATGCAGCAGAATTAATACATTATACAGATAATATATACCTTGAATTTGGTGCTGATACTAAAGTTGAAGGAGTAGAGTATAAAGAAGAAATAAAGGAAGTAAGAAGAAAAGCAATTGAAGCCGGACTTAAACTGGTAGACTGTCCAATAAGACATTTAGGAACTGAAAAAGCTCAGGAAATATATCAGCGCATAGGAGAGCATCTGATTGGCAATGGCGTAGAAATACGTTTTGACACACAAACCACAGACATAATTGTTGAAGATGGAGTTATAAAAGGGGTTGTTATTACTGATTCATTAAAGAAAACAAATAATGAAAATATATATGCAGACAATGTAGTAATTTCAGCTGGAAGAAAAGGTGCTGACTGGCTTAAGTCATTGTGCGTGCAACATAATATTGCTCACAGGGCAGGTACTGTAG
>JBASLQ010000232.1:0-2859 GCA_049656425.1 Sedimentibacter sp. | reverse complement strand
GATAAAGGATGCAAGCTAACAATTTTCCCGGCACATACAAGCAAAGAAGAAATATTGAAATATAATTTTGACGGAATATTCCTCTCCAATGGTCCCGGAGATCCTACTGATTTGCCGGATGTAATTGACACTGTAAAATCATTGATAGGAAAAGTGCCTGTTGCCGGCATTTGTCTGGGAGTTCAGATTATTGCCCTTGCCCTTGGAGCAGAAACTGAAAAAATGAAATTTGGGCACAGAGGATGCAATCATCCTGTTAAAAATTTAAAAACCGGAAAAGTTACAATTACTTCACAAAACCATGGTTACATGGTAAAGTGTGATTCGTTGACTGATAATTTGGAAATTACACATATAAATATTAATGATGGTACTGTGGAAGGGCTTAGACATAAAACACTTCCTGTAATGGGTGTTCAATATCATCCTGAAGCATGTCCAGGTCCGCATGATTCAAACATCATTTTCGATGACTTCATTAATTTATACAAAGGAGAACAGCTATGGGCTTAGATAAAAGTATAAAAAAAGTATTGGTAATAGGGTCAGGCCCTATAATAATAGGTCAGGCTGCTGAATTTGATTATTCAGGAACGCAGTGCTGCCGTTCGTTAAGAGAAGAAGGAATAGAAACAGTATTAGTAAATTCTAATCCCGCAACAATAATGACGGATGCGGAAATTGCTGACAAAGTTTATATAGAACCGTTAACGGTTGAATATGTTGAGAAAATAATTGCAAAAGAAAGACCAGACAGTGTAATAGCCGGCATGGGAGGACAAACAGGACTTAATTTAACCGTTGAATTATACGACAAGGGGATACTCGATAAATATAATGTAAGAGTTATTGGAACAAGCGTTGAATCTATTAAAATAGGTGAAGACAGAGAATTGTTCAAAGATATGATGAATAAAATAGGTGAGCCGATAGTTAACTCGGAAATTGTAAATGATGTGGAATCCGGCAAAAAAATGGCAGCCAGAATTGGTTACCCTATAATCATAAGGCCTGCTTACACATTAGGCGGAACAGGTGGAGGAATTGCTAACAATGAAGAGGAAATGACTGAAATATTGTCAGCTGGCCTGCAGCTTAGCATGAACAACCAGGTTCTTATAGAAAAAAGCATTAAGGGCTGGAAAGAAATTGAATATGAAGTAATGAGAGATAAAAACGGAACATGCATTACAATATGCAACATGGAAAATTTTGATCCGGTTGGAGTCCATACAGGAGACAGCATAGTTGTTGCACCTTCACAAACTCTTTCTGATGTTGAATATCAAATGCTAAGAACATCATCCATTAAAATAATCGATGCTGTAGGAATTGAGGGAGGATGCAATGTACAGCTTGCATTAAATCCAAACAGTTTTGAATATGCAATTATAGAAATTAATCCAAGGGTAAGCCGTTCATCAGCTCTTGCCTCAAAAGCAACCGGTTATCCAATAGCAAAAGTAGCTACTAAAATTGCTCTTGGCTACAATCTTGATGAAATTACAAATGCAGTAACAGGAAAAACTTCTGCTGCTTTTGAACCAACATTGGATTATGTTGTACTTAAAATACCAAAATGGCCCTTTGATAAATTCTTTAAAGCAAAAAGAAGTCTTGGAACAAAAATGATGGCTACAGGGGAAGTAATGGCTATTGGAAACAGCTTTGAAGCTGCGCTTCTTAAAGCTGTCCGTTCTCTTGAAATAAAACAATATACACTGTACAGCAAAAAAGCTGCAGATAAAAGCATGGTTGAACTTAAAGCAAGAATACAAACTCCTGACGATGAAAGACTTTTTTATCTTGCAGAGCTCATGAGAAGAGGATACAGAATTGGAAAAATTGCTGAACTCACTGGAGTTGATAAATTTTTCCTTCACAAAATATTCAATATAGTTGAAGAAGAAGAACTGCTCAGAAATGCAGAAATTTCAGAACTTGATAAAAACTGGTTGAAAAAACTTAAAAAAATGGGCTTTTCTGATAAAGGAATAGCAGATTTAATTAAGGCTAAACCGGGTGATATATACAACTTAAGAATGGAACACAATATTAAAGCAGTATACAAAATGGTTGACACCTGCGGAGGAGAGTTTGAAGCTGTATCTCCTTACTACTATTCAACCTATGATGAATATGACGAAGTTAAAACTTCTGACAAAAGGAAAATTCTTGTTATAGGATCTGGCCCTATAAGGATTGGACAGGGCGTTGAATTTGACTACTGCTCAGTACACAGTATATTTGCACTTGCAAAATGCGGAATTGAAACAATAATAGTTAACAATAATCCTGAAACTGTAAGCACGGATTTTGACATTGCAGATAAATTGTATTTTGAACCTTTAACAGAAGAAGATGTTTTAAATATAGTTGAAAAAGAAAATCCGGACGGAGTTATTCTGCAATTTGGCGGGCAGACAGCCATAAAACTTGCTAATTTTTTTAAGGAAAAAAACATACCAATATTAGGAACAGATCCTGAACAAATTGATATGGCTGAGGACAGAGAAAAGTTTGATGAAATATTAGAAGAATTGGGAGTAAAAAGACCAAAAGGAAAAGCTGTTATGAATTTAGAGGATGGTATAAAAGCAGCAAACAGTGTTGGCTACCCTGTTCTTGTAAGGCCTTCTTACGTGCTTGGAGGTCAAGGTATGGAAATTACCTATAATGAAGAAGATTTATTGACTTATTTAAGCAGTGCTTTTGAAATGAATACAAAGACCCCTGTACTTATAGATAAATATTTAGTTGGACGTGAAATAGAAGTCGATGCAATATGTGATGGCGAAGATATTCTTATACCGGGAATTATGGAACATTTAGAAAGAGCAGGAATTCACTCGGGAGACA
>JBASLQ010000231.1:0-7569 GCA_049656425.1 Sedimentibacter sp. | reverse complement strand
ACTACAACAGGAAGCGATTTAAGAAATAAATCGTTATTGACAGTTAATGAGGATAGGGGTAACAATATCTTAGATAGCGGAACAGTTTCTGTGAAAGGTCCTGAATCTGGAGTTTACACAGTAACAGGTGTTTTAAATATTGGAGAAGAAGCAGAAAAAATTATCTTTAAATATGATGGAAATACTTATCATGAAGTATCTTTGGAAAGAACAGATAAAAAAGGTGGAGTATCAGCAGCTGCAGTAGGTTCTGAATTTAGTGCCGGAAGCTATAACTTGCCTAAAGACACTAAAGAATTCCAAGTAGTGATTTCTGGATTGAATTTATCTGAAACCACAAGTTATTCTGCTATTTTATCAAATTATGATGATGATATTATTGTTCTTGGGTGCAACACTGAAAATAGGGATGGAGAATTAGTTTTTAATTTATATACTAATAATCCCTTAGAAGATTTTTATTCGTTGGCATTATATGAAGATGGTGAATATATACCAAAACTTGATTATGAAGATGGCGAAATAACAGATTGGAATATAATTTGTACAAATATTTTGTTTGGTGAATATGAATCTAGTTATGAAAATGTAGAACCGCCTGCACTTACAAATATAGTTGGTAATCGCAGTTTGAGTTTGCGGGGAGAAGGATTTTTAAGCAACAATAGTTATGTTGCTAATTTTAAAGAGCATTCTGTAAATGGATTGTCTTCTGCAGCGATGGAATTTGAGGCGGAATTTGTATCATCCCAGGAGCTTTTAATTTCAAGCGATATTACCGATAATTTGGCCAGGGGATGGTATGAAGTTTATTTAAAGGAAAACGGCGAAAGAATAAATGGATTTGCAGATGCTGCGCTTCTTCCTGTGAGCGATGTGGCTGAAGTTGTCAATCCGACCGTAAAAATCAACAACGGCGAGTCATCAACCTTTGAGAAGTCAGTTATCATAAACATAACCGAAGGAACATTTTCGATGATGCGTTTTTCTGAAGATGAAAACTTGTTAAGTTCATTGACTTATGATGCCATAAATTCATCGGTAGCGTATGAATTAAGTGAAGCCTATGGAAGCAAAACAATTTATTTTGAATTTAAAGCAGAAAACGGCAATGTTTACAAAACTTCAGCAACTATAAACTACATATCTTCAGATTTTCCAGCGCCTTCTGTAGCTGGAATAGTAGGTATTAAAATAGAAGAAACGCCTGTTGCGCTGAACATGTACAACAGCTACTCCCTGTATATTCAGTCTGAAGGAAACTATTTAGGCAGGGTGGATTTAGTTGATGAATTTGACAACGTCACTACCTATGATTTGCAATTGACTGCATCTAACAACAATATAAACACATATTCAAAAAATATTGCATTTGATGATGACAGTATAGTAAAAATAAGATATTACCTGGTAGATTCAAACAACAGAACTTCAGGATATTATGAAATACCTGTAATTGTGGATGTCAAACCGTATATAGAATATTTCAACACTGATTTTGCAACATTTAACACAAATTATACCAGTTATATAACCAATAAGAGCAGCGTGTTATTTAATCTAAAAGGTATGGCTGATTGTGCTGGAATTGCTGTTATAAATTACAAAGATGGAGCAGGAACAAGTAAAACTTCTGAAGTATTGCTTGAAAGTGTAGGCGGTAATTATAAGAAAATAGCTACAGTGCCTCATGATGCTGCTTTCATAGATTCTGTTCTGTTTAAGCTTACTGACAAGGAGAATATTGCATATTACACAGAAAAAACTGACCATGTAAACTTAAGTGTTGCCTCTGCTATAAACTTTGAAAAACTTCCAAATACCGGAGATTTCGACGGAAAGTTTTTGCAAATCTACAAAGTAAACGGAGGCAGTAATTACACAACTATAAAAGATGGTAGTACAGATTTTGTTTTTAATAAAGTGTTGCCTGGCAGTTATAGTTATTATTTGAATGATTATTACAATACATACAAAAGCGGAACCGTTGAGGTAAATCAAGGCTCTGAAGTGGCGATTGATTTAAGTGATTCTTCCAAGCCTGCTTCCCTGTCTTTTAACGTAACAGGCGGAGAAATTTCAGAAAATGCATATGTGGTTTATAGCTACACTGTCAATGACAACAAAACATATGGTTACACCAATGTTAATAAAAAAGTTACCGGACTTTATGAAGGTGTAGTTATTGAAAGCTATGAACTTATGTTACCTTACGAAGATTTAAAGAAATTCAAATCTCCGGGAGAAATTGCTATTCCACTAACTCTTGAAGCAGGCGAAAATACACAACAAATTGAAATTACGGACCTTTCGACTAGGAGTATTACCTTTACTGTAAGAGACAAAAATTTAACTTCAAGGGTTGTTCCTGATGCTGGAGTTAACTTTAACCAAATGGTTATAAACGGATCAACCATGTTTTTAAACAGTTTATCAGGCACAACAAATAAATATGGGCAGGTAACATTCAAAGTATATGATTCTGAGAGATACTTTATAAATGCGCGCAAGGATGATTATGATCATACATCTTTGTCTCTTGAAAGTTTAGAAAATGAAGTTGATGTATTATTAAATTATAAAGACCAAAATAAAATTAATATTAACTCATACATCATGCCTTTAAGAGAATCAGATGAAGATTATGATGCTGCAGATCGGGTGGAAACTCAAGAATCCATATATTATCTTGGATTTGATGATGGCGAAGGGAAAAGCCTATATTCATACTATGTAGGCAACAACACTTATGGTTTTAATGAGACAATGAAAGATAAAACTATAAGGGTTTATCCGCATTTAAATGAGGGATTTAGCAGCACAAAAGAGTATTACGAAGTTACAATGAATGAATATGGAAATGGTAGCGTAGATATTGTATCTTTGCCAAAAGGGTTTATTAAAGCGGACATAAATAATTTGGAAGATGATAAATCCACACCATATATGCTAATTTATGAAGAAACCGACGGTAAATTTAGCTTAGTTTTTTCTAATACCGGTGCTGAAGGAAAAGTGTCATCATTAGGTAAAAATTTAGATGATGGAAACTACACGGTTATATTGTTCAGCAGCAATGAATTAAAGGATTTGCAAGGCTTTTCAAACATTGATATTTTTGCTGACAACGGTTTAATTGAAAATGTTCATTATGTTAAAAGACAAGTAAATGTTGAATCAGGAATAATTGCTGATTTAGGAGAATTTACTGTTGAGAAGTTGTTAAAATCTGAAATGACATCGCCGTTCAACGTAACTTATACAACTAAATTTGTTCCTACCAGTGCTGATGGTTTTTCGGGAGATATTTATGTAAGGGCAAGGGTAGCAGTAAATGAATTGATTAAAGATAAGTTTGCTTTTACCTACATAGGTGCCTATGGTGATAGTTATGGCGCAACAAAGGAAAATAGAGTAAATGGTGTTGAGAGTACGTTTGGATTCGATACTTATTTGCCTGATGATGAAGGAAGCTATACAATTACATTCAAAACTGCATCAAGAGCAGGAAAACTTGTCAATCAAATTAGTTTAATGCTCAATTCAACCATTGGTGAGAAAAAACTCAACTATTATGATACCATTCGCGTCGATACACCGCAGATAAGTATCATTGCTCCAAAACAGGCTGTCATACCAAAGGCTGAAGTTATTGTTAGGGGAATGGCATTTGCGGGAAGCAAAGTTGAAATTTATGATGGAAATGTTCTTATGGGAGTTGGTACAGCAAACAAGAATCACAGCTATTCAATACAGATTCCTTTAACTTCACCTGAAAAACCAGGTGTTCACAGCTTGCAGGCAAAAATGATCACTCCATCAGAGGAAGATTATAATTCGAAAATAGTTACATGTGAACTTATTGACGGAGAAAAAACAGGTTATGTGAGCAATTATGAATTTATAAATACAGCTCATGAAAGAGATTTCGATGATATTTTTGTTAAAAAATATCATTTGGATTCATTAGGTGATAATCCAGGCGGTACTTATACATATAATCCGTATGGGAAAAGCAGAATAACTTTCACTATTAATAATTTGGTTAGTTCTCAATTACATGAAGTATATGTAATTAACAGAAGCAATGCAAATATAGAAAAGAAATATCCAGCTGTCTTGGTTAAAGACGATGTAAATGGTCATTACTCTGACTGGATAGTTGAATTGGATTTTGGAAGCTCAATCAACGATATTTCCATATTCTATTCTTTGAAAGAAGAAGTTGACATGGGTGTATTGACTGGATTTAACAGCCCTTCAGAACAGGAGTTTGGCAATGCTTTAAACAATATTGACAACATAGAACCAGCAAGCATTCCAAAAGATTACAGAGATAACAACGGTGCCGTAATCACTGAACAAACTGATACAACTCTGAAAGCTCATAAGAATTTTGGAGAAGGAAAAATAGGAATAGAAGTAAATTATACAGATGTCAGCGGTTTTAATGAGTCGGATCTCTTAGCACAAGGTTTTAAAAAAATACCTGTAGGAAGCGGCGGAGAATTTTATTTGATTAAAGACAGTTCTACAACTAGTGGGTATGACTTTAGAGTTTACAGGACCATGTATTTGAGTGAAGGTTTGACTTCTATACTGAAATCAGGAAATACCGTGGCAAGCAGGGGCATTATGCTGGCAAGCATTGAAAACAATAGGCTTTATGCAAGCAATTCTACAGATACTGTTAGAGATATTTCTTCAAAGGTAGATTATGTGGGATATGTTGAAAATGCAGGAGAAATTTCTTATGAGGCATTTAGAAACAGAACTACTGATTTAGGCAAGTTAGGAACAGGAATGCAGGTTGTAGGCGGAGTAGCTACTGTAGTGCAAATTTTCTCCGGACCTGCAAGTATTGATCCGGGAAATTTAAGCAACTTAACAAGCTTAATTAAAGATAGCAAAGTGAGAAGTAGATTAAATGATGAGATAAGAGAATATCAAAAGGCAAGAACTGACAGTCACTCTATAAGCAGTTTGATGGGAGTTGTAAGCTACGGCTCAGGATTTTTCTCCCTTCCTGGCAAATGCTTAAGCTATGTGGTTTCTACTGGAAACATGATTTATACAGACAAAATTGATGCTGAATACAATATATGGGGTAATGGCATATTATCACAAATAACAATGCAGCTTCGATTAGAAGAAAAAGATATTGGTAAAGAAGATGATCCGGAAGATCCAACATGGATTATGGACCCTTCAGGATATGTGTTTGAAGCAGTAAAAAACAACAGAGTGAAAGGTATAAAAGCTACAGTTCAAACTGGAGAGAATGATTATTGGTATGATTGGAATGACGAAATTTTGACTGCTTCTGACCAGGAAAATCCTCAACTTACAGATCAAGACGGCAAGTATGGGTGGGATGTGCCAATAGGCAATTGGAGAGTGTTGTTTGAAGATAGTTTAAACAAATACCAATCAGCGCAATCTAAATCAATGACTGTTCCTCCGGCTCATATGGAAGTTAATATTGGTTTGGTTTCTACCGAAGCACCTTCAGTTAAAGCTATTGCGATAGATAGTTCATCTTTAGAAGTAGAGTTTGAAAATTATATGCAGACTGAATCTATCTATGATGAAAACAGCAATTTAGTTAACATTCACGTATTTGAAACAATATCAGGGCTAAACGTGCCTTGTGAAAAGATAGAATTTATTGAAGCGGCAGAAAATGAAGGATACAAGAAAGACGATGCATATCAAAATGATGTGATTGATTCTGATTCATTTGTCAAAAAAATCAGATTTACGGTTGATGAATCTCTTTATCCGGGTGGATTCAAGCTTTATGAAGATGACGGGGCAACTCCTAAGCAATATACTGTAGAAATTTCTCCAAATGTTTTGAGCTATTCCGGAGTACCGATGATGAGTGAATACACTGGTGTTGTTGAAACTGGCATTAGAAAGAGTGTTGCTGATATAACATCCAGCGTAGTAGCAGGATCATATAATGAAAGTCAAACCGTTGAACTGATATGTACTACTGAAGGAGCCGATATTTATTACACAATTGATGGTTCAGAGCCAACAATGAATTCAAGAAAATATACTGCACCTATTGTTATATCAAAGTCTAGCATTTTAAAAGCGGTAGCTAAAAAAGTTGGAATGAATGACAGTGAGGTATTTTCAGCTACTTATGTTATAGGAGATGAGTATTTTACTATTACTCCTAAAGTATCTGAACCAACATTAACACCAAGAGGAGGAAGATACTCAAAGTTAATATATGTTGAGCTTTCCACAAGTACAGATAAAGCTAAAATATATTATACTTTAGATGGCACTTCACCATCTAATTCAAGTAATGAATATACTGCTCCAATAAAAATAAATTCAACTACAACTCTTAAAGCTTTTGCAACAAAAGAAGGATACAAAGATAGTACAATTATTACAGCTGTTTACACTATTGAATCAGGAGGAAGCGGCGAATCAGGTGGATCAGGTGGTTCTAATGAATTGGTCGGTCCTAAGGATAATGAAACTATTACAGCAGCTCGTGAATTTAAAGATGTTTATTTAGACAGTTGGTATTATAACAGTGTTAAATTTGTTGCTGAAAAGGGATTGTTTAAGGGAATGACAGAGGATGAATTTGGACCAAATAATAATATGACCAGAGCAATGCTAGTTACAGTACTGTATCGATTATCAGGTTCGACAGATAGTGAATTAGGAAGTTCTTTTAAAGATATAGAAAAATCTTCTTGGTATGAACAATCAGTAATTTGGGCAAGTAAAAATAATATAATTTTGGGATATAACCAAGATATATTTGGAGCTAATGACAGTATCACAAGAGAACAGTTAGCAGTTATTTTGTATAGATATACAGTTTTGAAAGGAGATAAGATTGAGATTGATGATTTAGCAGATTTAGAGTTTGCTGATATTAATAAAATATCTCCTTGGGCCATTGATTCGGTAAAATGGCTGGTTAGCAAGAATATTTTAAGAGGCAAAGACAATAATAGATTAGATCCATTGGGCAATGCGACAAGAGCAGAAATTGCAGCAATAATGCACAGATGGCTGGAGATTGAGTGATAGGAGCTAAATTTATTAAACTAAAGGAGCAGTTTTAATTTGTTGTTGTTTCCTTTAACAAATCTAGAGCTTACGGTAAGGGATATTGCATTCTTGACGGGGTCAATATCCTTTTTTATGCCATTACAAAATGCCTTTATTTCATTGTCTTCAAACTTTTTTAAAAAATCTTCCAATTTATCCGGTTCATTACCCATTATTGTGCCATGAAATTCTTTAAGAATAGACTACACCCGAGTGGCTACTGGATATTTATCTTTTATCATATCGATATACATGCCTACTTTTTCATCTTTTTTAACTTTATGATTACATGTTAATAAATACTTTAAGATTTCTGCTCGCTTTAAAACGATAACTTCCGGAGGAATAACCAGTTCCTTTAGATACATCGCATTGAACGGCGTCCGATCAGGGAAGTTGTTTTTTCCTATGAGATAAATATATTCTTCTAGCAGTTTGCGCTTACTTTCATGAAAACAAGGCTGTTGCAGTGTATAAAAG